>NZ_JAKSYP010000291.1:0-3872 GCF_022829625.1 Methylobacterium sp. E-046
CTGTACGACGCAGAGCGCAGGCAACATCCTGCTTGTCTGCCCCTAATGCGTCGGATAGATACGCCTCCCCGGACAGAAAAAAGGCCACCCCCGAAGGAGCGGCCCGAAGTCTTGGGAGGAAACGCCCGCGAGGGGCTGCGGTACTGCGATGCCATCGCGATCCCGCATTGCAAACCTAGGCCACCGCAGTGCGGTAGACAACCACCCCTGGGTTGTAGGTACCTATCCTAGGACGCGGCGATACACAGGCGCGCGTCCACGACAGGGCGCGATATGTTAGGCCATGGGCCGGCGCTCCGCGGTCTCCAGTCCCGCCGCACTGCGCCGACCCTCACGCGACCGCCCGGCCAAGACCTCACGAGCAAGGTACAGGGAACTGGCCTGCACCCGCCTGTCGCCGCGTGTCACCACCTGCAACAGCACCGTCTGGGTCGCGAACACCTCGGGCGCATCAGCAGAGGGAGATGATGCTGTAGCAGATACGGCTACAACGGCACATCAGGCTTCGATCGGGACCGAGACGCTCTAGCGTATCACAGAGCCGCGCACCTCTCAGATGACACGGCATCGTCGTGGTTCACCGCCGGAGCGCACGCGGCATTCACCATCGGGAAGACCGCCGGAAATTCCGTGCGCATGGATCGAAGTGCGGAACAGATGGCCCGAAGAACCGGCGCCGGCGCCCCCTGCGCATCGGCCTCGATGCGGAGTTGCTGAAGCGCATGCAAGAGGACTGTGCGGCGAGGATCACCGGGCAGGCCGTGATCGGTTGTCAGGAGCGTCAACAGCTTACGGCCGAACGGATCCTCAAGCAGTGTCCACATCTAACGCTCTCGATAGTGCATGGCCCCTGCATTGGCCGACCATTATATCTACACCTACGTACAGATACTCAATTGACGATCCTAGAGGGCGATGAGTACTGATTAATGGCTGCTTCGAACTCCGCGCGGTGGCTCGGCGAGGCGGGAGGGGGAGCTTTGCTCGCCTGCCTCGCCGCAAAACGTTCGGCTGGCTTCAGATCAAAAGGTGCTCTGGGGCGAAGGTGCGCGGGCTACTCCTGCGGCACACTCGACAACTGCGCTTTGGTCCGGAACAGCCCCAGGCCACTGCGCCTATCTCAGGGTTCAGCCCGGGAGCGGTGTCCATGAATGTGTTCCAGGTCCGTCAGAGCGCAACAGGCACGATCCTCTGGACTGGCTCAGCCTCTGACCCGATCGCTGCCCTCGACGCTATGGCGCACGAGGCCGGCTACTACGACCACGGGGACATCCCTGAACACCTGCGAGCGGGTGGGCTTCACGCAGAGGAAATCCGGGTCTAACAACCTTGAGCGTCATGCCGGCAATAGGCCCGTAGACGTGCGAGGTGATGGCTGTGCGCTGCCGAGCCCTTATCGCCCTGGCCTTTGCTGCAATCCTATACGCCGCGCCAGTCCATGCGCAGACGCAGGAGGAGCAGGCTTTGGCCCTGCTCCGGGCCTCCAGCGCGCAATCCGCCATCATCACGTTCTGCGGCAAGCACTACGCGATCGACGGCACGACGGCGCTGCGGATCTCCCAGACCGCGCGAGACGTAGCCACCAAGGTGCTTGGCCAGGAACGGGCTAACGCTGCCTTCAGGGACGAGCTGGCGCGGCGCTACGCCGAGGTGAAGGACTTCGGGGAGCAGCAATGGTGCGCCAGCCAGCGCGATGAGCTTTCGAGCGGCGAGGTCCGGATCTTCAAGGATTGAGACGCAGACAGCTCAATCTCCGCCATCACCAGCGTCGTCGCCGGCGTCCAGCAGCCAGCCGAGCAGGTCGAGGCCTACATCGCCAGCTTCATTGCCGACAGGCTTGACCAGTGGCTTCTCCAGGTGCTGCGCCCGCACCTCGGCGAACAGCTCGCGGGCTAGCCGGTCCAGGGCGTCGTCTGACAGCACGCGCTCTCGCCCAACCGGCATGACCGCACTCCTTGTTGAGCACCGGCCGGCTCGGCCCCGCCGCCCGATCTAATCACGGGGTAGCGGGGCGGCCGTGTCCGCACGATGGAGCCGACGCAATACAGACAAGCTCGCGCAGCAGTATGCCGATATTCAGTTATCAGATGGTCAATACGCCTGCATTCAAACTGACACTTGGCGTACCAAACGCCGCAATATGGTGAACATCCTCGACTGGACGGTGATCGCGCCTATTTCCATCAGGCCCACTCCGTACGAGCATGCACATGTCGGACGAACGGCCTCGTATCCAGCACGGATCAGCCCGCGGCGAAGCGCTCGTTGCGGCGTGGAACCGCTCAGATCGAGCTTATGTCGTTGATCAGCTGGCCGAGACAGTGCGGTTGGAGGCTGCCCGTCCGAAGATGCCGGAACCAGCCGCTGTTTTCAGACTGACGTCCAAGGCTGCGTTCGAAGCGGAGCTGGCGGCGTATCCCGGCCCCTTGCCGGCGTTCGAGATCGTCGGCCTGTTTGAGCAGCCAAACACCATCTGCTTGGTCTTGGATGATGCTGACGGCGACGCGCTGGCCGTAACCATTGAGATGGATGAGGCCGGCAAAATCGAGCGCATCATAAGCTATCGAGCCGGTGCCGAGAGCGAGTGACACAAGCTGCGATGGCGCGGTCAGATCGGCGACCTCGGTGAGTGCATCGGCCGCTCGGCCCCGCCCCGATCTGCTCACGGGGCGGGGGAGCGTCCGATCTCACCAGCGGTGGGCCGATACGCAACGTGGCCCACAGGCATAGTGCCAGGGCGCGGTTACGGGCGCGTGTACGGCGCCCGTGTGCTGATCTCAGTACCCGTACCCATAGCCGTAGGGCCGGCGGTAGTAGCCGTAGGGGCCGCCATAGTAGCCCACCGGAGCGTACCCACCGTAAGGACCACCATACCCATAGCCGTAGCCGCCGTAGGGGTACCCGTAGCCGCCGGCGAGGCCATACCCGACGGCCGCACCCGTGGCCAAACCGAGACCCAGTCCGAGGCCACCGTAACCGTATCCACGGCCATAGCCGTAGCCGTAGCGGCCATACCCACCACGGAACCCGCCGTAGCCACCGCGGAAACCAGCGCCACGGAAGCCGCCACCGAAGCCGCCGCCACGGAAGCCACCGCCGCCGAAGCCACGTGCATCAGCACCGGTCGGAACAAAGGCGAGCGCGGCCAGCACCGCCGTTGAGGCAAGAGCAAGACGTTTCATCAGGATCATCTCCTATCCAAGAAGCGTGATCCGAAAACTCTGCTTGCCGCACGCTGGATCCCATGCGGGGAAGTACAAGGCGTCGCAGATTTGTATCAATATGTTGCTGTTAGACAAAAAAGCCCGACCCAGGGGAGATGATCCTGGGCCGGGCACTTCTGTACCGAACAATACAGGGGCGGTGTTGCTCGATACAGTTGCTGGGCCAACTGGTTATACGAGGCAGAGTTCCCCGCTGCCATCCGCACGCGGGCAGCGATACCTTAGCGCGTCGTCAGCTGTGTCGGCTTGGAGCTGTGCTTGAACAGGCCGCGCACGAGCTGGGAGGGCAAGCGCACCAGCTTGTAGACTGCGTGGGCGGTCATGACAGCGAGGACGGCGAGCAGCGCCAGAATGGTGTTGAGCAACGCAGATACTCCCGGCGGCGTGAACACAGCGAGCCGCCAACGCCACTGATGTCAGGAGGCGCGTCGAACGGGGCGACTGTGTGATGCCTGTAACTGCGCTTCGGCATCTTGGGCCTTCGTTCGTCATACCGTCCGGCTGCAGACCCTCACCGCATGGCTCGGCCTTTTCTACCGCCCGCGAGAATTCTCACGGGTCCGCTTCGGTCGAGGTCGCCCGCTGCCCCTCGGCAGCCATTCTTCGGTTCCGCTGGCCTCGTTTTCCCCAGAACTGGAACTTCAGTAG
>NZ_JAKSYP010000292.1:0-6085 GCF_022829625.1 Methylobacterium sp. E-046
CTGTACGACGCAGAGCGCAGGCAACATCCTGCTTGTCTGCCCCTAATGCGTCGGATAGATACGCCTCCCCGGACAGAAAAAAGGCCACCCCCGAAGGAGCGGCCCGAAGTCTTGGGAGGAAACGCCCGCGAGGGGCTGCGGAACTGCGACGCCATCGCGATCCCGCATTGCAAACCTAGGCCACCGCACTGCGGTAGACAACCACCCTTGGGTTGTAGGCTCCATCTTAGAGGCTGTTACGGACTGCAGCGAAGTCGGCGGCCCTGCGGAGGAGCAGGACGCTGAAGGCGACGAGATGCAATCCGGCCAGAGTGGCGGGCAAGCGCTCGTAGTCACGAGCCAGTCGGCGGGAAACGGGCCATCCAAGCAAAGGCGCGTTCGACGACCCATCTGCGTGGCAGCAGGACGAAGCCGCGCTTGGCCTCGGGTAGCTTCACGACCTCCAGGGCGATGCCGTGATCGGCTGCCGCCTTCGCCGCTCGCTCGCCGGTATAGCCCTGATCGACGTAGGCGAGATCCACGCTGTCGCCGGTCGCCTCCTGCACGGCATCAGCCAATGTGGCCACGGCGGCGCGGTCATCGGCATTGGCGGGCGTGACGTGCAACGCCAGCACCTGCCCGAGCGTATCGACGGCCGCGTGCAGTTTCGAACCCCGGGTGCGCTTATGTCCGTCCCACGCGGCGCGGGCCCCACTCTCGGGCGTCGAGCGCAGCGTCCGGCTGTCGAGGACCACGGCCGAAGGTTCCTCGGTCCGGCCCGAAGCCAGGCGTAGCACGGCGCGCAGGTCGTGGACCAAGGTCTCGAAGCAGCCCGCCCTCAGCCAGCGTTGGGCTTGATCGTACACGGCGTGCCAGGGCGGCAGATCGTGGGGCATCGCACGCCAAGCCACGCCGTATCGCACCACGTAGCGCAGCCCGTTGAACACCTCCCGCAGACTGTGCTCGCGCTGAGCGGCCGTTTCGGGAAGCAAGGTCAGGTAGGGGGCGACCAGCGCCCACTCTTCATCGCTGACATCAGACGGATAGGCGTGACGGGACTGCATCCCTCCGAAACTGGCGCAGCCGCAGGTCCGTAACAGCCTCTAGCCGTATCGCGAGCATGCGCTCAGGATGGTGAGCGTGGTCGACCACGGCAGCGTCGTGACCGATGTAGGTCCTCCACCCACGCTCGCTCGTGGTTCTTCATGAGCGATCCCCACCGGGAGGCAGGAGGGTACGATGCTGACGAGAACCGCGATCTATGAGGGCACCGTACGTGATGGCCGTGAAGAGGAGTTCTTCGGCCGCGTGCGCGATGAGTTGGAGCCGCTTTGGCGGCGCTTCCCCGGCGTGACGGCGGTGCGGGTACAGCGCCTCGTCTCCAAGGATCCAGACGCTCGGCCCATCGCGATAATCTTGGAGATGGACTTCCCGGATCAGCAGACGCTTGACGCCTGCCTTGCCTCATCGATCCGGCCGGAGTCCCATGCCGCGACTGAGGCGGTGATGGCGCTGTTCGAGGGTAGGTTCTATCACCTCGTCAGCGAGGCAACGGTGCTCGCGCCTGCTTCCTAAGCCGCCGCCATCTAGTTTGCCGTTTGACAGCTGCCGACCCACTGGCTCCTCCTGCGGGTCGTAGGCTTGGCCTCGATGGTCGGGCATACGCTCAAGATGGCGAGCGTGGCGGTGGCTGTCGAGGCGACATGGTCTCAGCCCCCCAGCAGTCGTCAAGCCGCATCTGACTGAGCGAGTGCTTCTATCGAGAGGGCGGGGGACGCGGGCCAACGGACGGCCGGCAGGTCGGCTACTGCTGGCTTGGCAAAGAAGTAGCCCTGGAACAGCTGGATCCCAGCTGCACGAAGAGCCGTCAGTTCGGCTTCCGTCTCGACACCCTCGGCGATCACCGCCACGTCCAGCTGGCGCGCCATCAAGATCACGCTGGCCACGATGGTCTGCCGTGCCGGTGAAGTCGCGATCCCTCGGATCAGCTCCATGTCGAGCTTGATGAAGTCGGGCTGGAAGCTCGCCAGCAGATTGAGCCCGGCATAGCCGGCGCCGAAGTCGTCTAGGGCGGTCGCGAAGCCCTGCTTGCGGTACTCGGCGATGATCTGCTGGACGTGCGCTACGTCGGTCATGCGCTCGTTCTCAGTAAACTCGAACATGATCTGTCGGTGTGCGAAGCCGACCCGACGAGCGGCATCGAGCGTCGCGCGGATGCAGGCAGCCGGCTCGTAGACGGCGTTGGGCATGAAGTTGATCGATAGCCGGGTCTCCTCGTCTGGGAACAGGGAGCCGGCGAGTTCGATAGCTTTTACGCGGCAAGCTTGATCGAACTTATAGCGATTGCCCTCGTCGACCATCCCGAGGATCTGTCCGGCGCCCTGCCCTTCCGTGCCCCTGACCAGTGCTTCGTAGCCCCAGATCGTAGCCCGACTGACATCTACGATCGGATGGAACGCCATCGTGAATGTGAACGGTAGGGGTTCACCGTCTCGACAACCTTGGCATCCGCTTTTCATGGGCCCGCTCTATCGTATGGCTCTTCAAAGAATTCGATAGAACCATCATTATATTAATCATCTACTAAGAATTGCGCATTTGACCTATTCTTAGAAGCTATCTGGATGACAGAAGCGGCTGAGTGGACAGATCTACGTGTTCTACGATCGTTTTTGGCGCTCGGTCCAGCAGCAAGGCCCACACCGGACAGCAGCCTCGTCTCGATTGTTCGCCCCTTCACCTGTGCGGCTACAGCCGACCCATGTCCGACAAGCTCGACGCTCTCCTTGAACGCCTGAAGGCGCAGCAGCGCACGCTTACCCTGGCGATGGCACAACATGACGGCATGCCTGCTGGAAGCGACCTGCGTCAGGTCGCGGAGCTGGAGAACGTCATCGCCGCCGTTGAGGCCGTGGCGGGCGAGGAAGCAGACCGAGAGCAACGGTCCGGCTGACCTTCACCGGGGCAGCGCCATGGCGTTCTTGGTCGCGTCGGCGATCACCGCGGCGGGCCGAAGAGGGGCGTAATGCGCCCCGAAGCGGTGTCTTACCCGGGAGCGACAGGCGCGCGGGAGCGGGGTTTTGTTGCCTACAGACCAAGGCACCCGTAGTCACGGATCGTGCCGGGCGAGCTGGTCCGCACCCCCGGGTGCACAGGTGTGCACAGAACATCTTCGAGCGTTTCCGAACAAACGCGAACGTCCGAGAGCATCCGCGCTGCTTCGGCTTAGCGATGACGTGGAGGCGGCAGAAGGACGGCTGTGTCCGGCCGAGAGACAGCAGGATACAGCAAAACACAGCAAAAAACGGCAGCGGCTACGGTAAGAAGCACGGTAGCGGGAGGGGTATTACACCACACGCACTGACGGTGGGGACGGGCCCGAACTCCTCAGCCTCAGGCTTCACTCGCGAGATCAGATGGGTAAGGGACCTTCGCCAAGGCCGTCCCCTGCTCGTCCAGGATGGCCACGTGCCAGTGGAACGGGTCTGCGGCACCTGCGGTCCTCTCCCTGAAGATACGCTTCCAGATCTCCAAGGCCTCGATCTCTGCCGCCTCCAAGTTGGGTAGGTCGACCCCATCGTGGTCGCGCGTCACGTCCTCCCCATCGTGCAGGACGTCGAAGAAGTAGCGTGGCATCTGCCCTCCCGTGAGGTTGAACCTATCCGCCGCCCTACCGCTACGCTTTTTTCACGCTGGGTGGCACAGTGCGCTACCATGCCGATCCGGCCCGAGCACCGCTTCTTCTACCCCATCGACTGGCCGCAGCTCTCGGCTGTGATCCGCTTCGGCCGGGCGCAAGGCTGCTGCGAGGGATGCGGGCGGCCGCACGGGCGGATGATCTACCACCTCGGCGATGGGCGCTGGTGGGACGCGGAGGCCAATCGCTGGCGGGACGGCTGGGGCAGGCGGATCAGGATTGCGGCAGGGACCGACATCCTTGGCTTGGCCCGTCGCACCCGGGTGGTGCTGGCTGCTGCACACCGCAATCACGACACATCGAACAACGCGGACGCCAACCTCGCAGCCTTCTGCCAGCGCTGCCACATGATCCATGACCGGCCCGAGCATCAGAGGCGACGCTGGCGCACGCTGTTCAGACGGAAAGCGCTCGGCGACCTGTTCGGTGGCCCCTACGCCTAGCCACGCGCATCCGTATCCCGGATGTTACTGCGAAGGTCACCAGCCGTTCATGTGCTCCCATGCCCTTTGTGGGTTCATCCAACGGAGACTACATGCGCGCACTTCTCGCCGGCGCAGCCCTGCTCGTCCTAGCGACGGCCGGGGCTGGCGCACAGCCCTACGATGATAGGCGGCCTCCCCCGCCCGGGGATGAGGACTTCGACCGCCCCCCGCCGCCACCGCATCGCTTCCGGCCGCCGCCGCGGGAGGACTTCGATGACGACCGGCCGCCGCCACATCGCCGTGGTCCACCCCCGCCGGACGATGACAGGCCGCCGCCCCCTCCGCCTCCACGGCGGTACTGAAAGGCAGCCGCAGGGCTTCCCCAACCATCACGTTTCACCCTTTCCGTGGCCGCTGCTGAGCGGCCGCACCGGGGGATCCAGTGGATTACGGCCCTCCGCGCCAATGTGCGCGGGGCCGTTCGTCTACGCGTCTATGAGCGTGAGCGTGAGGGACGGCAGATGGCCGGCTGCTGCCTGCGTCAGCCCTTCGAACGCAAGACCCGCTCGCGAGACACGGCATTGGCCGGCCATGTTGGCCGAGGATCCACCTCGCCGGGGTTGAGGGTGCGCGGGGCAACGCTGTCACAGGCCTCGCGCTGGCGGATGACCACCGGGTTGCCCGCTTCGTCGCGCCGGCGGACCAAGCCGCCCTCACGGCAGTAACCGGCGATGGCGGCCTGCCCGTTGCGGCGCCCATCCGGGTTCGCCTCCACCGGTGGATGTTCGACCACCAGTGTGTCCATGTGGTTGAGCGACCGCTCGATGTACGTGGTTTGGGTGTCGCAGGCGGCAAGGGCCATGACCGCGGTGCTCGCGGCTGCAAGAACGAGCGCGCGCATTACGATCTCACTATCTGAACTGTATATCGCATCTAGCCAATCTACGGCGTGCAGCGGTCAGCAGATATGGCAATCCAGCCACAGCGGTGAGACTGCTTACGCTGGCTCGGGGCGGCTTAACCAACCGTTAACTATCACCGGACCCCGTTGAGGCTTGCCGCCCGGAGGGTGAGCCCATGCCCCAGCCAGATCTACGTGCCGCCTTTGCTCAGCTATGCGCCGGTGAACAGGCAGGCGATATCGGTGACGTGCCTTACGAAACAGCGCTGGGCCTAGCGGTCCGCCTGCTGATGCGTCGCTCCAACCTGCATTGGCGCTGCTGATCAGCGCACTGCCATCCGCTTTCCATGGCCGTTGTGGCGACGGCGCGGCAGCGGGCAATCCGCGGCTCGGCTACGGTGCAGGCGTCTCCTTGAGGCGCCTTCCATGCTTATCCCAGCGCTCACCATCCGCCGCTGCCTGCTACTTGCGCTCATGCTCGCGAGCCTTGTGATCTTGGCTGACAGCGTTGCCCGGAACGAGCTGCACAATGCCATGAGCGACATGGCCTTTGCCATGTCGAGCACAGTGTCGGACAGCGTCCGGTGAATACCCGCGCGGTGCTCATTCCGGCCTTGGCCCTTGCCATGGGCCTGCATGCCTTGCCCATCCACGCACAAACACAGGAAGCGCAGGCTTTGGCCTTGCTCCGGGCTTCCAGCGCCCAGTCAGCCATCATCACGTTCTGCGGCAAGCACTACGCGATCGACGGTACGACCGCGCTCCGGATCTCACAGACCGCGCGCGACGTGGCAACCAAGGTGCTCGGTCAGGAACAGGCGAACGCCGCCTTCAAGGACGAACTGGCGCGGCGCTACACTGAAGTGAAGGAGGTCGGGGAGCAGCAGTGGTGCACCGCTCAGCGCGAGGCGCTTTCGGGGGGCGAGGTCCGGATCTTCAAGGACTGAGCCGTAGGCAGCTCAATCGCCACAGTCACTATTACCAGCATCCTCCCCGCCGTCTAGCAGCCAGTCGAGCAGATCCGCACCGGCGTCGCCGGTCGCGTCCTGGGCTAGCTTGCTCAGCGGCTTCTCGGAATGCTGG
>NZ_JAKSYP010000223.1:0-2264 GCF_022829625.1 Methylobacterium sp. E-046
TAGCCGCTGGCTGCGACGACGTCGGAAGCCAGTGTGAGCGATCTCGCGGGTGATCGGATGGGAGATGCTGCCCGGAGGGCCCGACAGGGACGCCACGGGGTGGGGCCACGGGGATAGATGATTAGCGAACCCGACCAGGGCAGTGCCGAGGCGGTGTACGTGTCGGCCATGGTCGGCGAGATGATGCAGCGCGTTCTCAGTGACGCCGTCGTCGACCTCGCGCGAACCAGGGGGGCCTCCTACCTTGACCGGTTCATGGAGCGCGCGCTGGCCCGCTACGCCGATCTGTTCCGATAGCGATCGGACGATTCAGCTGAAACTACCAGCATGTTGCGGGCCTTGTTCGTGGTGGAGGGCAGCGCAGCCTTGCGGGCAGGCGTCGCGCGCGCGAGGGCCGAAGGTAGGCGCGACTGACGTGTCGCATCAGGCTGCCGACAGCCGCTTGGTGTTGAAAGCGACGTGCTCGCGGTAGCGGGCGATGACTTTCTCCGGCGAGCCGCCAAGCATCAGCGTCGTCATCGCCTCGCCAGCGGCGTGCACCTTCTCGACGACCATCGATTGCATCTCGGCCCGGCCCTCACGGCCGCCCCATGCGAGACGAACCAACCGAAGTTCGATGACCCGCTGTGCCTCGATGGCGAGCAGGAACGACGAGAGGAATGGATTGTACACGCACACTCCGCGCCGCAGCAGGTACGGCAGCGGTTGAACTCGGTCGCCTCCTAGAACGATCCATTGATTGCCCACATGCCCGACCTGCCTTTCTTCATAGCAGGCAACCGATCGCGTTCATGATCAGACCGGCCGGTCACCCCTGCGAGAGCCTGTCGCGGATAAGGCCGTGGAGAGCCCGCAGGTCGCTGCCGAATTGTCGAATGCCCTCCGCAAGCTTCTCCGTTGCCATCGCGCTCTCATTCATCTCCCAACGGAACGAGAACTTGTCGGTGGCGGGCACCTCAGGCGGCTCACCGTAGGCGTCGGGCGACAGGACGCGGGGGAGCGTGCCCTGAGCGGCCGCGAGTTCCTCCAGCAGCTTCGGCGAGATGGTCAGTCGATCACAGCCTGCCAGCGCTTGGATCTGGCCGACGTTGCGGAACGAGGCACCCATCACGACGGTCTTGATCCCACGTGACTTGTAGGCGGCATAGATAGAGCGCACGGATTGGACGCCCGGATCGTCCGCCCCCGTGTAGGTCTTCCCCTCGGCCGTGGCGTACCAGTCGGTGATGCGACCGACGAACGGCGAGATCAGGAACACGCCAGCATCCGCGCAGGCCATGGCCTGCACGAGATGGAACAGCAGGGTCAGGTTGCAGTCCACGCCCTCGCGCTGGAGCACGCACGCCGCCTGGATGCCCTCCCACGTTGAGGCGATCTTGATCAGCACCCGATCGCGCGAAACGCCGCGTTCGTCGTAGGCGCGGATGATCGCCCGGGCCTTCTCCAACGTCCGATCCGTGTCGAAGGAGAGGTTGGCGTCCACTTCCGTGGAGACCCGCCCCGGCACCAGCTTCGTCAGCTCGAAGCCCACCGACACGGCGAGCCGGTCCGCGACAGCCTGGACGACATTCTCGGCCTCGCCGCCTTGTGCTCTGCCCCAGGTCACCGCCTCGTCCACGATGGGGGCGAGCCCTTCCATGCCGGCCGCCTTGAGCAGCAGCGACGGGTTGGTGGTGCAATCGACCGGCTTGAGCTTCTCGATAGTGCCGATGTCGCCCGTATCGGCGACCACCACGGTCATCTCGCGGAGTTGGTCGAGTAACGATGTCATGGCTCACCTCGTGCGGCGTATCGTGATGGGACCAGGATCAGCCCACAGGCCGCCAGTCGCGGAGAGAAAGGGACCACGCCTGAGCATCGTGATAGCCAATCGATGCGCAGCCCTGCCTAATGATCTTGGCGAGCATGATCTTATCACCGAGGGCGGTGATCTGGATGACAGTCGGCCCGAAGCCGGCATCGCCGACAAGGCAGGTCCCAACGTTCCAGCCATGCTCGCGACAGATCTCCGCCGCCTGCCGATGATCGTACCGAGTGCTCGCCATTATGGATTGGTGCTTTGAGTATTGAGCTGCGGATAAGACTGATTTGAGGGTGACAGCGATCAGAACAGTGCGACAAGTGCCACCCCGGCCACCATGAGTAAGCCACCCAGGATCCGCCAGACGCTGGCAGGATGTCGTTCGAAGCCAACCCAGCCAAAGTTGTCCAGCACGATCGAGGTCACCACGCCGGCCGTGACGAGGAGGCCGAGGAATGGGGCG
>NZ_JAKSYP010000295.1:0-32957 GCF_022829625.1 Methylobacterium sp. E-046
CGCAACACCCGCAACCAGGGCGCGTTCGTGATCAACGCCGCCTCCAACGTCCCGGCCTTCTACAGCCCGGTCGGCCGCCGCTCCGACGAGTTCGCCGTCGTCCGCGCAGGCCTGAACTACAAGTTCGGCTCGTACTGAGAAACGCCGACGGGTCTCCCTCCGCGCCTGCGCGGAGGGAGACTTCCGGGGAATCGGGAATCCGTGCGGCATTGGTTCGCACCGCATCCTCCCTCGATCTGAGCATCCCCAGCCCGATCAGACTGGCCGCTTAGCCGAGGCGCGTCCCGGGAGCCCCTCCCGGGACGCTTCGCGTCGGGGCGCGCCCGATCCCTCAGGCGTGGACGGCGTGCTCCAGCTGCGCCTTCGACATCCGCGACCGGCCGGGCACGTTCTGCGCCTTCGCCCGGCGCATCAACTCGGCCTTCGTGGTGCCGCCCTTCGCGCCACCCTTGGTGTCGCCCTTGCTCTCCGTGCGCGCCGCGGCGGCCTTCTCGGCGGCGGCCCTGGGCTGCTTCGAGAACTGCTTGCCCTTGGCGGTATCGGCCCGCTTCTTGGCCGTGCTGGCGGCGTATTCCGTGTCGGTCAGGCTCTCGCGGGCCTTCTTGGGCAGGTAGCGCTCGCCGGTCTTGCCGCTCGCCTTGCCGGACTTCGTGTCCCACTCCTCCTCGGTCCATTGCTGGAGGTGGTTGTCGGCCGACTTCTTGCCCGCGTAGCCGCCGCCTTCCTTCTTGTACTCGGCGCTCGCCATCTGCGCCTTGCGCGCCGACCACTGGCCCGGCTTGCCGCCCTTGTCGGACTTCGTGACCTCTTTCTTGACCTTGTCCCAGAGTTTCGGGTCGGTCTTCTTGGCTGTTCCTGCCATCGTGGCGTCTCCGGATAGAGATTTGGCAGACAACACGAGGCCCGCCGCTCCGTTCCTGGAGCGCGTCCGCCGGCCGCGGGGCCGGGTTGCCCGGACCGGGCGAGCCCTCCGCGCACGGCGCGGCATCGGCGAGCCGGCCCCCGGCCGGGTACCGTTCGAACCCGCAGCCCCCCGACATCCCGCGGCCGCGCAGCCGAACCCCCGATGCGCCCGCGATGCGCCCGCGATGCCTCGGCGCCGATGCGTCGGCGGTCGGGTCGCGCCGCGGCGGCTTTGCCTCCGGTCTCGGCAGCGGAGTGCCTGGCCGGCGCAGTGCCTGGCCGGCGGAATGTTTGTTTCCAGACAATTATGGCCCAGGTCAGTTTCCATTCAGGGCCGATGACCGAAGGAGCCGCGCCTCGCGCGGGGCCAGCCCGGCGCGAGTCTGAACAGAAGGTCTGATCATGATGCACGTGAAGATGCTCGCAGCCGCCGCGACCGTCGTCGGCGGCCTCGGCGTCGCCTCCGCCGGCGCCGCGCCCCTGGCGCCCGTGGGGGCCGACACGATCACCGGCCCCGCGGCGGTCGGCACCGTGGCCTTCGGCTGCGGCCCCGGCTGGGCGCCCGGCCCCTACGGACGCTGCCGCCCGATCTACCGCCGGCCGCGCTTCTACGGCCCGCGCTGCTTCTTCCGTCCGACCCCGTTCGGCCCCCGGCGCGTCTGCCGCTACTGAGGCGGAGACGGGCCAAGCGGACGGAGGTCGCCTCCGCCGAACCGTAACGCGATCCACGGGTTGATCCGAGGGCGGGCGGCCTCTCCGCGGAGACGGCCGCCCGCCCCGGCTCGCGCGGTCGCGGCCCCCTGCACCGGGGCCGCGCCGGCCCCCGCGCAACGGGCGTCGTGACACAAATTCGCGCGGCCGCGCCGCGCATCGGGAGCGCCCATGGCCCGGGATCAGAGCGGAGGCGCGAATCCCTCGCCGGAGGAATGTGCGGCGGGCCTGCGCGCCGGCCGGAAGCACCTCGGCGCGGACGGGTTTCCGCAGGCCGCGCCGACGCCGGCGTCCGGTCCCGCGCGGGCCGCGGACGATCCGGAGACGGGGCGCGACGCCGAGGACGAGGCACGGACGGCTCCCCCCTCCCGGACGGCGTAGGGCGCCCGCGTGTGCCCCGGGTCGCCGACGCCCCGGGAATAAACGCGGCCCCTTGCCGGTTTCCGATGCCATGGCGTAGCGCTCAGGGCGAGGCACCCATGGCCCCAGGGATCTTCGACCGGACCGGCGCAGCGCGGCGCGCCGCATGACGACCCTGGCCCGCGCGCGGTTCAGCCAGCTCGTCCTCCCGCGCCTCGACGAGGGCTACCGGCTCGCGCACTGGCTCACCGGCAACGCCACCGACGCCGAGGACGTTATGCAGGAGGCGTGTCTGCGCGCCTACCGGGCGATCGAGGGATTTGCGGAGGGCAATGCCCGGGCGTGGTTCCTGACCATCGTCCGCAACACCGGCTATTCCTGGCTGCAGCGGCACCGGCCCAGGGCGGTGATCTTCGCCGAGGATCTCGCCCCCGAGGCCCGCGCCGCCCTCGAATCCGGCAGTGCCCTGGCCGAGGCGCCGGTGACGCCCGAGGCGGCCCTCATCGCCCGCGACGACGCCGGGCAGCTCGCCCGGGCGGTCGAGGCCCTGCCGGTCGCCTTCCGGGAGACCCTGGTCCTGCGCGAGTACCACGGCCTCAGCTACCGGGAGATCGCCGCGGTGACGGGCGTCCCCGTCGGAACCGTGATGTCCCGCCTCGGCCGCGCGCGGCAGCACCTCCTGATCCGGCTCGCGGGGGACGGGCGATGATCGACGACGACGAAACGCTCCTGCTCCTCGGCGCCTACCTCGACGGCGAGCTGTCGGCCGGCGAGGTCCTGGCCATGGAGCGCCGCCTCGCGGCCGAGCCGGCCCTGCGGGCGGCGGCGGAGCGCCTCCGCGGCCTCTCGGCCGATCTGCGGGCGACGCCGGCGCCCCCGCCCGCCCCCGAAGCCCTGCGCGGCCGCGTGATCCACGCGATCGGATTCGCCGACCCGCCGCCGGGCGGGCGGTCGATGTCCGGATCCCGGCCCGGCTTGTGGCGCGGCCCCTGGGGCGGCTTGTGGGGCGGCTCTTGGGGCGGCTTGTGGCGCGGCTTGTGGCGCGGCTCTTGGCGCGGCTCTTGGCGCGGCTCCTGGCAGGCGCTGGCCGCGACGCTCGTCCTCGGCCTTGCCGGGGGGGCGACGCTGGGCAGCGGCGCCTTCCGCGTCGACCGCACCGGGACCGCGGCCGAGGCCGTGCTCGCCGGCCACCTGCGCGGCCTCGCGGCGCCGCAGCCCTTCGACGTGGCCTCGTCCGACCGCCACGTGGTCAAGCCCTGGTTCAACGGGCGCACCACGCTCGCCCCCGACGCGCCGGACCTCGCCGACCAGGGCTTCCCGCTGGTGGGGGGCCGGATCGACATCGTCGCCGGGAACCCCGTGCCGACCCTGGTCTACCGCAAGGACCGGCACGTGATCAGCGTCACGGTCCTCCCCGCGGCGGAGGGGCCGGGGGCCGGGGAGGAGCGGCGGGACGGGTCGACGATCGAGCGGTGGAGCCTCGGCGATCTCACCTACTGGGCGGTGTCGGACCTCAACCGGCGCGACCTGCGCGCCTTCGTGGAGCTGTTCCGGTCCCGGACCGGCCGGCCGGGCTAGGGCCGCCGCCGGAAACCGCGCGGCCGGGAATAACCGTCCCCGCCGCCGGGTTCTTCATCCCGTCGCTCCGACGAGGCTCTGACGAGGATCCGCGCGTGATCGCTCAACCGGACCCGGATTCCCGCCACGGCCGGATGGCCGCCGCGCCTGCGCCCGGCCCCGTGCGCCCGTGGCGGCTCATCGCCGGCGGGAGCCGGTGCGCCGCGCCGGATCCGGGCCTCGTGGAGGCCGCGCTCCACCTCCTGGCCGAGCATCTCGAGCAGGGATTGGCGGTCACCGACCGGTCCGGCCGCGCGCATTTCCTGAACCGCGCGGCCCGGGGCGTCGTCCGCCGGGGCCTCCTGCGCCTGGAGCACGGCCGCCTGCGCGGCACCACGCCGGCGGACGGCGCGGCCCTGCGCCGGATCCTCGGCAGCGCCGCCGACGGACGCGCCGGCTCGGCGCGCCTCATGGGGGAGGGCGGGACCCTGCTGGTCGCCGCCTGCGCGATCCCGGCCCTCGGCCCCGCCGAATCGGACGCCGAGTTGGGCACCGACGGGGGCGGCGAGGGGGGCGCGGACGGAGGAGCCGTGCTCCTGCGCCTCATCGATCCCGCGGACGCCCCGCTGCCGGCCCCGGGCGCCCTGCAGGATCAGTTCGGCTTCACGCAGGCCGAGGCGGCCCTGGCGGTCGACATCCTGGGGGGGAACGATCTGGCGGCGAGCGCTCGCCACCGCGGGATCACCCGGAACACGGCGCGCGTCCACCTGCGGCGCCTCTTCGAGAAGACCGGAACCCGTCGGCAGGCGGAGCTGATGCGCCTGCTCCTGCTCTGCCCGCAGCCGCTTGCCGCGTGCCGCGTGCCGCCCAAGGTCCCGCCGGTTCGGCACCCGGAAGCGGCTCACGGCCGGGCGCCGGCGTCAAAATATCCGCCCGGGATTCGATGAGTAGTCCAAACGGATGATGCGAGCGAATGACAATACAGCGACGCTGATTCAGCCGGACATTGATAAACAACAGATCTTCCGGCACGATGGAGGCTCCTTCATGCTCCTCTCTTTCCTGAAGTCTGCCCAGAAGCGCCGCATGGCGGCGCGGAATTTCCGTCTCCTGTCGGCGCTCGACGACGAGATGCTGCGCGATATCGGCCTGGATCGGCGCACGCTCGCGACCTTCTGCGAGAACGGCTGCACGCACAGCCCCGCTCCGCCGAGCCGCCCGGCGGCCCCGTGGACGGCCGCGGTGTCGGCGTCCCTGGCGCCGGGCACGCTGGGATCCGCCCTCCGCTGAGCCGTCCCGAGTTCCGGATCGCTCAGATGGCGATGCAGATCTTGCCGAAGTGGCGGTTGCTTTCCTGGTGGCGGAACGCCGCCACGAGTTCGTCGAGGGGGTAGCGGCTGTCCACCACCGGCCGGAGCCCGCAGGCCTCGATGCCACGGACCATCTCGATCTGGTGCCGGCGGCTGCCGACCAGCACGCCCTGCAGGCGGATCTGCTTCAGGAGCGCCGGCACCAGGGGCAGTTCCCCCGCGACGCCCGAGAGGATGCCGATCACCGAGATGTGGCCGGCGACCCGCACGGCGGCCATGGACTGCTCCAGCGTTCCCGGGCCGCCGACATCGAGGACGTGGTCGACGCCGCGCCCATCCGTGAGGCGCCGCGCCGTCTCGCCCCAGGCCGGGTCGGCGCGGTAGTTGATGACGTGGTCGGCGCCGAGGCCGCGCAGGCGCTCCAGCTTCTCGTCGCTGGCGGAGGTGGCGATGACGGTGGCGCCCGCCGCCTTGGCGAATTGCAGGCCGAACAGCGACACCCCGCCGGTGCCCTGCACCAGCACGACGTCGCCGCCCTTCAGTCCGGCATCGGCATGGAGCGCCCGCCACGCGGTGAGCGCGGCGGTGGTGAGGGTCGCCGCCTCGGCGTGGTCCCAGCCCCGGGGCGCGTGGGTGAAGGCGGCCGCCGGCGCGGTCACCCGGTCGCGGGCGTAGCCGTCGATCCCGTCGCCCGGCACGGTGGCGAAACCCTCGACCAGCGGCGTGCCCTCGGTCCAAGTCGGGAAGAACGTGCTGACCACCCGGTCCCCGACCGCGAATTCGCTGGGGCCGGGCCCCACGGCCTGGACCTCGCCGGCGCCGTCGGACATCGGGACGCGTGGCTCGCTCGGCCCCCAGAGGCCGCTGACCACGGCGTAATCGTGATAGTTGAGGGAGCTCGCCCGCAGGCGGACGGTGATCGCGCCGGGACCGGGCTCGGGCACCGGCCGCGCTCCGAAGCCGACCTTGTCGAAGCCGCCGCCCGGCTGGACGATCACGGCGCGGGCTGTCGATCCGGTCATCAGGCACTGTCGCTCCGCGGCCTCGGCCGCTGGGGGCGGACCCTGACAGCCCGCGCCGCCGGCGTCGAGGGGCCGACCCGGTCCGGGGGAGGGCGGCGGGCGAAGGGCGGTCCCTCGACGCCCGCGGCGCGGGCCCTTGCCGCTGCGCTGCCCCGGCGGCAAGGTCACGGATCGCATCCCGTCCGTGGAAGGAGGCTCGACCGTGTCGACCGAGCGCGTCGTTCTGACCGAAAGCATAGCGCCGACAGCGTCCAAGATCTTCGCGCAGGCCGGGATCGGCGCCATCCGGCACCTGCCGCGCGCCCTCGGCCCCGACGACACCCGCGATCTCGCCGACGCCACCGTCCTCGGCATCCGCTCGCGCACGCAGGTCACCGCGGCGCTCCTCGACGGCCTGCCCGACCTGACCGCGATCGGCTGCTTCAGCGTCGGCACCAACCAGGTCGATCTGGAGACGGTGCGCGCCCGCGGCCTGCCCGTCTTCAACGCGCCGTTCTCGAACACGCGCAGCGTCGCCGAACTGACCATCGGCGAGATCGTGATGCTGCTCCGGCGGATCCTGCCGCGCTCGGAAGCCGCCCATGCCGGCGGCTGGGACAAGTCGGCCACCGGCGCCTTCGAGGTGCGCGGCAAGACGCTGGGGATCGTCGGCTACGGAAATATCGGCGCGCAGCTCTCGAACCTCGCCGAGGCGATGGGCATGCGCGTCATCTTCTACGATCTCACCGACAAGCTGCGCCACGGGAACACAGAGCCGGCCGAGAGCCTCGAGGCGCTGCTGGCCGCCAGCGACGTGGTCAGCCTCCATGTCCCGGAGACGCCGCTGACCCACGGCCTCATGGGCGCCGGGCGCATCCGCGCGATGAAGCCGGGCGCCTGCCTGATCAACAACAGCCGCGGCACGGTGGTGGATCTGGACGCCCTGGCGGCGGCGCTGCGCGACGGGCATCTCGCCGGAGCCGCGATCGACGTCTTTCCGGTCGAGCCCACGTCCAACGCGGAGCGCTTCGTGTCGCCCCTGCAAAGCCTGCCGAACGTCATCCTCACCCCGCATGTCGGCGGCTCCACGGAGGAGGCCCAGGACCGGATCGGCGCGGAGGTGGCCCGCAAGCTGGTCGACTACATCCGGACGGGCTCGACGCTCGGCGCCGTGAACTTCCCGCAGGTCCAGCTGCCGCCGCGCCTGTCCGGCGCCCGCTTCCTCCACGTGCACCGGAACGTGCCCGGCGTGCTCGGGCAGATCAACGCGGTCTTCTCGGGCCGGTCGCTCAACATCGACGCGCAGCACCTGCAGACGGACGGCGAGTTCGGCTACGTCGTGGTGGACGCGTCGGTGCCGGCGGGCGAGGTGGAGGCGGTGCTCCGCGCGCTGCGGGCCATCGACGGTACGGTGCGGACGCGGCACCTCCGGCCGGCGGCGGGGTGACGCGGGCTGCGGCTGCCGTGCGGCTCCCCCTTGCGGGGGCGGGGGAGCCCTGGATCGGCCGGCCTCCCCGCCTGCTCACGGCCGCGGCAGGGTGTGCAGCGCCTTGAGGAAGGCGTCGACCTCCGCGCGGGTGTTGTAGAAGGCCAGCGAGGCCCGGACCGACTGGTCGACCCCGAACCGGCGCAGGGCCGGCAGGGCGCAGTGATGGCCGGAGCGCACCGCGATGCCGTGGGCGTCGAGGTGGCGGGCCACCGCCGCGTTCTCCTGCCCGGCGATCACGAAGGACATCACGCTCGCCTTCTCCCGCGCCGTGCCGATCAGGCGCAGCCCCGTCACGTCGGCGAGACCGGCCTGCGCGTAGTCCAGCAGGTCGTGCTCGTAGGCGGCGATCGCCGGCAGGCCGAGGCCCGCGAGGTAGTCGAGCGCCGCCCCGAGGCCGACCGCGCCGGCGATGTCGGGCGTGCCGGCCTCGAACTTTTCCGGCGCGCCCTTGTAGACCGTGCGGGCGAAGGTGACGTCCTCGATCATGTGGCCGCCGCCCTGCCAGGGGGGCATCGCCGCCAGCAGGTGCGCCTTGCCGTAGAGCGCGCCGATGCCGGTCGGCCCGAACACCTTGTGGCCGGAGAAGACCAGGAAGTCGGCGTCGAGGGCCTGCACGTCCAGCGGCATGTGCGGCGCGGATTGCGCCGCGTCGACCAGCACCGGCACCCCGTAGGCGTGGGCGAGCTGGATGATCGCCCGCACCGGGTTCACGGTGCCGAGCGCGTTGGCCACCTGCGTCACCGAGACGATCTTGGTGCGGCCCGACAGGAGCGCCGCGTACTGCTCGAAGATGATCTCGCCCCGGTCGTCGACCGGGATCACCCGGAGCGTCGCCCCCGCCTGCTGCGCCAGCATCTGCCAGGGCACGATGTTGGCGTGGTGCTCGAGGGTCGAGACGAGGATCTCGTCGCCCGGGCCGACATGCGCCCGGCCGTAGGAATTCGCCACGAGGTTGATCGCCTCCGTGGTGCCGCGCAGGAAGACGATGTCGTCCTTCGTGGGCGCGTTGAGGAAGCGCCGCACCGCCTCGCGGCCGCCCTCGAACAGGTCGGTGGCGCGCGCCGCCAGGGTGTGGGCGGCCCGGTGGATGTTCGAGTTGTGCCGGGCGTAGAACTCCGCGGTCGCGTCGATCACCCCCTGCGGCTTGTGGGTGGTGGCGGCGTTGTCGAGCCAGACCAGCGGGTGGCCGTTGACGCTCTGGTGCAGGGCCGGGAAGTCCCGGCGGACGCGCTCCACGTCGAAGGGCGCCGCCACCGGGCGCGAACCCGGCGCCGCCAGGCGCGGCGCCGGACCCGGGTCGCGGGCCGGCTCGACCCGGGGGCTCGCCGGCGCCCGGCGGGCCGGTCCGGGGGCGAGATTCAGGAAGTAGTAGTCGCCGGCCGGCGCCGCGGGCGCCCGGGACGAACTCTCCTGCGGCGCGTCGCTTCCGGCCCCCGACGGGTCGGCCGGCACGAGGTGCGGGGCGAGCGCGTGCGCGAGGGCGGTGGCGCGGGGATGGTCCGCGGCGATCGGCCGGTACAGCTCCGGACCGCCGGGGAGGGCGGCCGCCGGCGTCGGGGCGCCGGCGAAGGAGAAGTCCGGCCGCGCGGTGCGCGGACCCGCCGGGTGAACCGGCGGGATCGCCCCGACATCGGCGAAGGCCGGGCTCGCCGGCGCGCGGTTCGGCACGGTCGGGCCTGAGAGGCCCGGCAGGCCGACCGGCGGCGCCCCGAAGGACCGCGCCGCCAGCGCCGACGCGTCGGGCTGCAGGCCGACGGGCCGGCCGCCCGAAGGCCCCGAGGGGACGCCCACCGGGGCGCTCGGCAGCGGCGCGCCGCCCGGGCCCTGGGGTAGGCTCTCGAGGGCCTGCGGGACCTCGGGGCCGGCGGGGAGCGCCGGCGCGAAGGGCCGGCTCGCGGCCTGCCCCTGCCCGTAGATCTCCCGGGCGAGGCGCCCGACGAGATCCACGTGCGCGAGGTCGCCCGGGCTCGCCCCGGGCAGCCCGAGGGCGGGGGCCTCAGGCGTAGTCATGGTAGGTGCCCAGCAGCACGTTATCGAGGCGGGCGATCGCGTCCTCGACCAGCACGGCGGCCGAGAAGTAGCGGGTCACGAGGTGCGAGGCGATCGAGTGGTCGTTGGTGCCCATGTAGCGCACCGACAGGCCGGGTTCGATCTCGCCGGTCACGCCGGACTTCTGCAGGCCGACCACGCCCTGCTCGCCCTCGCCGACCCGCAGCAGCAGGATCGCGGTGGTCTCGGCCCCGGTCACCGGGTCGATGTCGATCGGCAGCTTGTCGCTCGGCACCAGCGGCACGCCGCGCCACGTGAGGAACGGCGCGCCGAACAGGTGGACGACCACCGGCGGCACGCCGCGGCGGGTCGCCTCCCGGCCGAAGGCCGCGATGGCGCGGGGATGGGCCACGAAGAAGGCCGGCTTCTTCCAGACCAGGGTCAGCAGCTCGTCGAGGTCGTCCGGGGTGGGCGGGCCGCCGCGGGTGGGGATGCGCTGGCGCGGCCCGACCTCGCCCAGCAGGCCGAACTGCGCGTTGTTGAGGAGCTCCCACTCCTCGCGCTCCTTCACGGCGTCGACCGTGAGGCGGATCTGCTCGCGGAGCTGGTCGATCTCGTTGGAGTAGAGGTCGGTGACGCGGGTGTGGGTGTTGAGGATCGTCTGGATGGTCGAGAGGTGGTACTCGCGCGGATCGACCTCGTAATCCACGAAGGTCGTCGGCAGGCGCGGCTCGCCGGTATGGACCGCCAGCAGCTCGATCCCCTGCTCGCCGTATGAGTTGGTGTGGCCCTTGAGGCGGTCGCGCTCCTCGCGGTACTGGGCGATCTTGGCGCGGATCTCCTCGCTCTCCACCGCGGCGGCGTCGAGGGTCAGGAGGGTCACGGCCGACAGGGCCTTCACGGCCGGGGCGGGGGCGCGCTCACCGGCGAGACCCGCATCGCCGAAATAGTCGCCCTTCGTGGCCAGCCCCTGGCGCAGGCGGCCCTTGTAGGGGCCCGACAGGGTCAGCTCGACGGTGCCGTCGGCCACCACCGTGAGGCTGCGGCCCGCGGAGCCCTCCTCGTGGATCACCGTGCCGGCCTTGTGCTGGCTCTCGGTGAACTTGGCCGCCAGCGCCGCCAGCTCGGCATCGCCCAGCCGGCTGAACAGCGGCACGGCCCGCAAGGAGGCGGGACGGATCACCTTGCTGCCGCCCTTGTCCTCGGCGGCGAGATCGATCCGGCCGGGGCGGGCCAGCACGACGGCGCGGCGGTTGACGCGGTAGACCCCGCCCGCCACGTCCACGAAGGGCAGGAGCCGCAGGAGCCAGCGCGGCGTGTTCGCCGCGTTCTGGACCGAGGTGACGGTCGCCGTCGCTAGATTGCGTGCCGCCGTGGCGCTCACGCTCAGACCCGGTCCGCTCATCGTTCGTCCTCACGTCGTCAGGTTGCGGACGCGCCGCATCGGCCCGCGCCGAGGCGGGCGTCCCCGCAGCGCGCGGGGCGGGCGCAAAGTATGGTTCAAGTCCCGGTGATGACGGCGAGCCGAAACATCGCGCCGACATCGGTGGAAGAATCGTCTTTCGAGAAGACGGGCAATCGACGCCCGCCCCACCGGCCGGACTCAGGAGATCCGTTGTCCGGCGATGCTTGGATAGAGTCCGATTCGGCCCAGCGTCAACGAAACGATGTTCTTAATTTCTCTTCTCTTTTGGAAGGCCACCTCCTGGCATGCACGATCCATAGGAGAGACCCTCGTCTTCTCGCGGGATGCAGAGAAGATCATTTTTTCCGCGCGCGCCCACGACGGGGGGATCGACGCCTTTGTTTCGCGGGAAGGATTTTTCGACGCCTCAGATTCCGTCACCGTCGCCAAACGACTGGTCCATGGTCAGCGCCGGCTCCTCGTCGGCGGGGAGGCGCGAGACCACCCGGGCCGGCACGCCCGCCACCGTGGTGTGGGGCGGCACGTCCTGCAGCACCACCGCGGCGGCCGCGACCTTGGCGCCCGCGCCGACCCGGATGTTGCCCAGCACCTTGGCGCCGACGCTGAGCAGGACCCCGCGCTCGATCTTGGGATGCCGGTCGCCGCTCTCCTTGCCGTTGCCGCCGAGCGTCACCGACTGGAGGATCGAGACGTCGTCGGCGATCACCGTGGTCTCGCCGATCACCACCCCGGTGGCGTGGTCGATGAACACCCCCGAGCCGATCCGGGCCGCCGGGTGGATGTCGCAGCCGAACACCTCGGAGATGCGGCTCTGGACGTGCAGCGCCAGGGTCGCCCGGCCCTGGTGCCAGAGCCAGTGGCCGACCCGATAGGCCTCCAGCGCCGCCAGTCCCTTGTAGAACAGGAACGGGTCGAGGTAGCGGCGGCAGGTCGGGTCGCGCTCCCGGATCGCCACGAGGTCGCGCACCGCGTGCGCGCCGGCCTGCGGGTCCGCCTCGAAGGCCGCGAGGCACAGGTCGCGCATCGACAGCCGCGCCAGGTCGCCGTCGCCGAGGCGGTGGGCGAGGCGGTAGGCGAAGGCCTGCGCGAGGGAACGCTGGTCGAGGATCGTCGCCTGGATGATCCCGGCGTAGAGCGGCTCCTCGATCAGGGCCGCCTCGGCCTCCGCGCGCAGCTCCGCCCAGACCTCGGCCTCGGCGGTGCCGCGGCTCGTGGCGCGCAGGGGCGGCTGCGTCGGCGCCAGGGCGGGCGTCAGGGCCGGCGTCAGGGCCGGGGCCGGCAGGGCCGGGGCCGGCAGGGCCGGGCGACCGCGGGACGGGCGGTCATACGCGTACGGGCTCACCGGAGGGGCCGCCTCAATGCACGCGCCGGAACAGGTCGGGCAGGTAGCGCTCCAGGGTGTCGTGCCCCTGGAACTGCACGTCCACCGTGGCGCCGCCGGCCTGGCGGTGGACGCCCACCACCCGGCCGCGGGCGTGGCGCCAGATCCCCAGGATCTCGGCGAGGTCGAGCCGCGCGAACACCACTTCGTCACCCTGCCTCACCGGGGTTGAGGCCGGCGCGTCGGCCGCCCAGGGCCGGCCGGTCGCGACGGCCCGATTCGGCGGCGGTCCGGATCGGGCCGGCGCCCGGCCCCGCCGGCGGGAAGGGTCTTCCGGATGCGCCCGGAACGCGGAGAAGATTTCGGTCGCGCGCTGTCCCATGAGGAGCATGGTCTTCGCTAAGTTATTGCAACTGCATGATAATTGCGGACCAGGCGCGCTTTTGCAAGCCCGTGAGGCTGCCCCGTGGGGATCCGGCCGGGCCGGGCCGGCACTCCCGGGCCTCACCTTCTGCTCCCGGCGGCGCCCGTCGCGAACACGCTGACCCCCAAGTCATCGCAAATTTGGCAGCATATTCTCGGGTCCGGCGCCTAGATTGAGACCGCCGAAAGACCATTGGCAGCCCAGCCGATCCCGGAACGATGGAGTATACGGTGACCGCCGCCACGCATCAGATCGCCGCGATGACTTCACGCTGTCCGCGGTGTTGCCGCCCCCGAGACCAGGAGAGCGTCCGACACCCGACATGGAAGGCGACCAGCGATGCTGACCTATGACAGTCCCCACCCCGCGCCTCGAGACCCGCCCCCCGCCGCGGCGGCCGACGAGCCCCGCACCCCGTTCCGCCTGCGACACCAGTCCCTCTCGGCCCACGAGCGCGCCGCCCTCGCGAGCGCCGTCGACGACGGCCTGATGCCCGACGAGGTGGCCGGGATCCTCGCCGGCCGGCGCATGGGCGAGGCCTTCCCGGTCCGCTGGGGCGAGAGCCCGGAGGCCTACGCCGCGCGGGCCGTGTCCGAGATGTTCGTCGCCTACCTCCGGTAGGCGCGCCGCCTCTCGATTCGCCGGCAGCCGGTCTCCCCCGACCGGTCCCCATCGACCAATCCCCAACGACGGACACTGCCATGTCGCGCGTCACCCGAGGATGGGGGCGCCGGACGGGGATCGCTGCCCGCGGCCTCGCCCTGGCACTCGCGGCCGCCGGCCCGGTTTCGGCCGCCGGGGCGCCGGACAATCCGGCTCGGGTCGCGGTGGGACCGGACGGGCGGGACCTGCGCCTCGCGGGCGACCTCACCGCCGGCGTCGCCACCCGGGTGGCCGACCTCCTCGCGACGCATCCGGGGGTGGAGCGCATCCACCTCACCAGCGACGGCGGCCTCGTGGCGGAGGGGGCGGCGATCGGCGCGCTCGTGGCGGCGCGGGGGCTCGCCACCTACGTGCCCGACGTCTGCGTGTCGGCCTGCACGCTGATCTTCGTCCGCGGGCGGGCGCGCCTCCTCGCGGCCGGCGGCCGGCTCGGCTTCCACGCCCCCTACATCGTCGGCGCCCACGGCCGGATGCGTCCGGTGGATCCCGCCCCGGAGCGGGCCGCCTACCGGGCCGCCGGCCTGCCGCGCGCCTTCGTGGCGCGGGCGCTGGCGGTGCCCCCGGCCGGGATCTGGATCCCGGACGCCGCGCGGCTGCGCGCGGCCGGCATCGTCACCGCCATCGTCGGCCCGGACCGCCTGCCCGACTCCACCCTGGACGCGGATCCGAGCGAGGCCGGCGCCCGCGCGGCGATCCTGCGCGCCCTGCCGATCCTGCGGCAGGCGGGCGCGGCCGACCTCGATCCCATCGCCCGGTGGTACCGGGACGGCTACGCGGCCGGCCGGCCGGAGGCGGAGGCGGCCGCGGGCCTGAGGCGGATGGCCGGCGCCTACCTGCGGCGGCGGTTCCGGGCCGGCGACGACGCCCTCGTCCAAGCCCTGGGGCGCCGGGTCCTGGCGACGATGCGGGGCGCCGAACCGCGGGACGAAGCGGCCTGCGCGATCCTGGCGGCCGGCGACCTCGTGGCGCTGGACGCGCGGCTCAGGGCCGAGCGGCCCTCCCGACCCAGGCAGGGTCGGGGGCACACACACGGGCACGGGCACGCGCATGCTGGGGACGGCCTCGCGCCGCTCCTCGCCCGGGCCCCCGCGCCGCCGCCGGACGCCGCCGCGCCGGATCCGCTCCCCGCCCGGCCGGTGGCGTGCGCGGCCCGGATCGCCGCCACGGCGCGGATCCTCGGCCTGCCGGCCCCGGCCTCCGCGGCGGCGCTGCGGTCGCTGCTCCTGGCCGAGCCGCGGCCGGTGCTCGCCGAGCGGGCCGGTCCGTAGGGCCGCCCCCTCGACAAGCCGCGCCGCCGCCTATCTTCGCAGGCGGCCGGGCCGCGGCGCCGGCCGATCGGGGGACGGGAGAGGGCGGATGCCGGGATATCGCCTGCGCGGGGCGGTTCGCAGCGAGGACGGGGCGATCGGCGCCCCGCTCGTCGACGAGGTGCTCTCCGCCGCCGACGCGAAGGAGGCCGTGCGCCTCGCCAACAGCCGCTCGCTGACGATCGAGGACGACACCATCAACGCCCTCTGGCTGGTGGATGCCGGCGGGACCCTGCTGTGGTCCCTGCGCCGGGCCGACCGGGACAGCTGACCGGACGCCCGCGCGGCGCGGCGCCGGGGCCGGTCGGGCGCCGCGGCGAGGCCCGGCCGGGGCCCGCCCCCGATCGGCGCCGGGCCGCGAGCCTTCGGGCTCAAAGCTAATTTGCATAAGTATTCAAGGACCCGATCTAATGTAGGCTCTTGATCCCACGCCGACGCGGAGCAGCAGCCGTGCAAAATCCGCTTGTGCGCAAGTTAGATCGCTACATCCATCTGTCGGAAACGGACCGACACTGCTTGGCCGAGGCCGTCAGCCCGGTCCGCATGGTCGCGGCCCGCACCGACATCATCCACGAGGGCGACGACCCGCGCGCCGTCAACGTCATCTTGGACGGCTGGGCCTGCCGCTACCGGCAATTCGCCAACGGCCGCCGCCAGATCGTCGCGCTCCTGCTGCCGGGCGACCCCTGCGACCCGCACGTCTTCCTCCTCGACGTGATGGATCACGCGATCGGCGCGATCACGCCGGTCGCGCTCGGTCAGATCAGCGGCGGCGCCCTGCAGACCCTGACGGCCCGCAGCGCGGGCCTCGACATCGCCTTCCACCGCGAGGCGCTGGCCACCGCGGCGGTCCAGCGCGAATGGACCGTCAGCCTCGGCAGCCGCACCGGGATCGAGCGGCTCGCCCACCTGTTCTGCGAACTGCACGCCCGGCTGGCAGCGGTCGGCCTCGCGGACGACACGACCTGTCCGATGCCGATCACCCAGAACGACCTCGGCGACGCGATGGGTCAGACCAGTGTGCACATCAATCGTACGTTGCAGGAGCTGCGCGGCCTCGGACTGATCACCCTGCGCAGCCGCCGCCTGACCATCCACGACCCGGCGGCGCTGGCCCGGCTCGGGCATTTCGACCCCACCTACCTCCACCTGACGGCCGAAGCCGGTTCCGCCGCCGCCCGCCGCGCCTGAGCCGCGATCGCCCCGGCGGAAGCGAAGCCCGTTCGACGACCTCCGGAGAGCCCGGCATGACAGACCCTCGCGACCCGGCGGAGCGCCTCGCGGCCGTGGAGGCCGACAATGCGCGCCTGCGTCGCCTGCTCGATGAGGCGGGCGTGCCCGACAGTCTGCGCCACGGGATGCGCAACACGATGGCGATGATGCGCACGGTCATGCACCGATCCGCCGAGAGCGCCGCCGACGTCGAGACCTACGTGGCCCATCTCGACGGCCGGTTCGGGGCGGTCATGCGGGTGCAGGCCGCCACGGACGCGTTCGGCGACGCGAATCTCCACACCCTGATCTCGGACGAGCTGATGTTCCACCTCGTCCGGGAGGGCGAGCAGGCCATGATCGCCGGCCCGCGGGTGCGGCTCCGGCCCCGGGCCGCGCTGGTCCTGGCGCTGGCGCTTCACGAGCTGACCAGCAACGCGGTGGAGCACGGCTCCCTGGCGCTCCCGCAGGGCCGGGTCAGCGCCACGTGGCGGATCGCGGAGGCGGAGGCGGGGATGCCGGTGCTGACCCTGGCCTGGGTCGAGACCGGCGGCAGCGACGTGCGGCCCCCGGCCCGGCGGGGCTTCGGCACGGACGTGCTGGAGAACATGCTGGCCTACGATCTCGGCGCGCAGACCACCGTGAGCTACGCGCCGGACGGGCTTTCCTGGACGATCCGCCTGCGGCTCACCGCCCGCATCGGGCACCAGGCGGTCGAAGACCCCGCCGAAGACCCCGCGGAAGACCCGGCCGAGGATTCGGAGGTCGCCTGGGACGACGAGGGCCGGTGAGTTCCCCCGCCGGCGCCCCGGGTTCGCGGGTGTCCGGCCGCCTCAGCCGGCCCCCGCGTCGCCGTAGACGACGCCCGCCAGATCCTCCAGCTTCGCGCGATCGATCACCGTGATGCGCCCGCGCTGGGCGCGGATCATGCCGGCGCCCTCGAGGATGTGGGTCGCCGTCGTGACGGTGGGCCGGCGCACGCCGAGCATCTTGGAGAGCACCTCGTGCGTGAGGGGCAGTTCGTCCTGCTCCAGGCGGTCGTGGCTCATGAGGAGCCACCGGGCGAGCCGCGCTTCGACGGTGAGGTCGGCATTGGCGTAGACGGTCTGCCCCACGTGGACGATCAGGCTCTGCACGTAGCCGCCCAGCACCCGGCGCAGGCCGGCGCTGGCATCGAGGGCCTCGCGGAGGGTGCCGGCCGGGATGCGGAGCGCCGCGCCGCGGGCCTGGACGATGGCGGTGTGGGGCGTGGACGCGGCCCCGAGCGCCAGCGGCACGCCGACGAAGCCCTCGCGGCCGGTCAGGCCGACCTCGATGCGCCCCGCGCGGCTGTCCGCCACGAGGGAGACGAGCCCGTCCTCGACGAAGTGCGCCTGCGCGATCGGCTGGTGCGGGACGATCAGCACCGCCTGCAGCGGCAGCGGCACCGGCTCCAGGGCGGGGGCGAGGCGGCCGAACTCCTCCGGCGCCAGGGTGGCCAGCAAGCGGTTGCGGACGGCTGATTGCTGCAGCAGCGCCATGGGCTCCTCCGGGTCCGGGCAGGAGCACGGGCAATCTCCCAGTCACCCGCGCCCGGGGCGTCCGGCGGATGATCGACCAACCCTCTCACAGGGAACTTCACCGTAGTATGGATTAGATTAGTTTTGGCGCACCAATACATCCAGATAGGCGAGCCAATACCGCAGCGCGCGAGGCTGCCGCCGCCGGCCCTCCATCCCCGGCGACGGCAAGGGACGGAGGCCCCGAATCCCGGAAACGGCCCGCGGGGCCGCGACTGCCTAAATTTGTGGCACACGATTTGCGAGCCCCTTCCCCGTCTCAACGAAGACGACGAAGGGCACCGCCGTGAAAGCATTTGGAACTTGGGGCCCGGCCGCCGCTCTGGCCGCCGGGCTCGCGATGAGCGCCCTGGGCGCGGGGGCCGCGCGGGCGCAGGAGACCATCAAGATCGGCATCCTGCACTCGCTCTCGGGCACGATGGCGATCTCGGAGACCACCCTCAAGGACGCGATGCTGATGCTCATCGCCGAGCAGAACGCCAAGGGCGGCGTGCTCGGCAGGAAGCTGGAGCCGGTGGTGGTCGATCCGGCCTCGAACTGGCCGCTCTTCGCCGAGAAGGCCCGCGAGCTGATCAGCAAGGACAAGGTCGCGGCCGTGTTCGGCTGCTGGACCAGCGTGTCGCGGAAGTCCGTGCTGCCGGTCTTCAAGGAACTCGACAACATCCTGTTCTACCCCGTCCAGTACGAGGGCGAGGAGAGCGAGCGGAACGTGTTCTACACCGGCGCCGCCCCGAACCAGCAGGCGATCCCGGCGGTGGACTACCTGATGTCGGAGGACGGCGGCGGCGCCAAGCGCTGGGTGCTGGAGGGGACCGACTACGTCTACCCGCGCACCACCAACAAGATCCTCGAGGCCTACCTCAAGGCGAAGGGCGTCCGGGACGAGGACATCCTGATCAACTACACGCCGTTCGGCTTCTCGGACTGGCAGACCGAGGTGTCGAAGATCAAGGCGTTCGGCTCGGCCGGCAAGAAGACCGCCGTGGTCTCGACCATCAACGGCGACGCCAACGTGCCGTTCTACAAGGAACTCGGCAACCAGGGCATCAAGGCCACCGACATCCCGGTGGTGGCCTTCTCGGTGGGCGAGGAGGAGCTCGCCGGCATCGACGCCAAGCCGCTGGCCGGGCACCTCGCCGCCTGGAACTACTTCGAGTCGATCAAGACGCCGGAGAACGAGGACTTCATCAAGAAGTGGCAGGCGTTCCGGAAGAACCCCAAGGCCGTCACCAACGACCCGATGGAGGCCCACTATATCGGCTTCAACATGTGGGTGAAGGCGGTCGAGAAGGCCGGCACCACCGACCCCGACAAGGTGATCGCCGCGCTGCCCGGCATCGAGCAGAAGAACCTCACCGGGGGCACCGCCAGGATGCTGCCCAACCACCACATCACCAAGCCGGTCTTCATCGGCGAGATCGAGCCGACCGGCCAGTTCGACGTGGTGTGGAAGACCGAGGGGCTGATCCCCGGCGAGGCGTGGTCCAAGCAGCTCGAAGGCTCGAAGGAACTCGAGGCCGACTGGGTGAAGCTCAACTGCGGCAACTACAACACCAAGACCAAGAAGTGCGGCGGCGCCTGAGCGCGCCGCAGCCCGGTGTTGCCGGCTGGCCCGGCAACACCGGATGGACGTCGAGCGCGGGCCCCCTCGGCCGTTCGGGAGCGGGGCAGGGTGAGGGATCGGGTCTTCCCGGATAGGGCGCATCCCGCACCCCAAACCCTCTCCCGTCCGGCTGAGGGGGCCTGTCGCCCCCCGCCCGGACCGATCCGTACAGGCCCCGGCCGCGCATCAGCCATCCCGGGTGCCGCCCGCGTCGCCATCCCAGCTTCCAGGCCCACCGAAAGTCTCGATGCTCCGTCTCCTCGCCCTCCTGCTCCTGCTGCACGGCGCCCCGGCGCTGGCGCAGACCCCCGATCCCTACGCGCAGCTCGCCGGCGACGGCTATGCCGAGATCGAGGCCGGCGTCTCCGGCCTCGCCGCGAGCGGCGACCCGCGGGCCGGCGCGATCCTCTCGGCTCTGTCGGACGGGCGGCTGCTGCTGCGCCCCGGCGACAAGGCCCTGCTCGTCCGGCAGGGCGGCGCCGTGGTCGATGCCCGGACCGGCGCGACCGGTACCGACACACCCGACCTCAAGCCCGTGCGGGCCAACAACCGGGTCCGGCGCAGCATCGAGGCGGCCCAGGGCCAGCTCAATCTGGCGAGCCCCGATCCGGCCCAGCGCCGCGCCGCCGCCGACGCGGTGTTCAAGGCGCGGGACGCGGCCGCGCTCGCCGCCCTCGACGCGGCCCTGGCCCGCGAGGCGAACGCGGGCGTCCGGCAGGCCCTGACCGAGGCCCGCGCCGCCGTGCTGCTCGCCAAGCCCGGAACCGCGGAGGCCGACCGGATTGCCGCGATTCCCGCCATCCAGGCCCGGGGCGATGGCGACGCGATGGGCATCCTGCGCGGTCTGGCGGCGGATCCGAGCGAGGCTGTGCGGGCGGCGGCCGCCCGCGGCATCGCGGCGATCGAGACGCGGCTGGCGATCCTCGGGGTCCTCCAGAACGTCTGGTACGGCATCTCGCTCGGCTCGGTCCTGCTGCTCGCCGCCATCGGGCTCGCCATCACCTTCGGGGTGATGGGCGTGATCAACATGGCGCACGGCGAGATGGTGATGCTCGGCGCCTACACGACCTACGGCGTGCAGGAGCTGATCCGCACGAAGGCGCCGGCCCTGTTCGGCTGGTCGCTCGCCATCAGCATCCCCTGCGCGTTCCTGGTGGCCGGACTGATGGGCGTGCTGATCGAGCGGTTCATCATCCGCTTCCTCTACGGGCGCCCCCTGGAGACGCTGCTCGCCACCTTCGGCGTCAGCCTCGCCCTGCAGCAGGGGGTGCGCTCGCTCTTCGGCCCCTCCAACCGCGAGGTCGGCGCGCCGGCCTTCATGAGCGGCGCCGTCGACGTCTACGGCCTGTCGATCACCTGGGGCCGGATGTGGATCATCGTGTTCGCGTTTGCCCTGTTCCTCGGGCTGCTCTTCGTCCTGCGGAAGACGTCGTTCGGCCTGAAGACCCGGGCGGTGACCCAGAACCGCCGGATGGCGGCCGCCATGGGCATCCGCACGCCCTACGTCGACGCCCTGACCTTCGGGCTCGGCTCCGGCATCGCCGGCATCGCCGGCGTGGCGCTGTCGCAGATCGACAACGTCTCGCCGAATCTCGGCCAGGGCTACATCATCGACTCGTTCCTCGTGGTGGTGTTCGGTGGCGTCGGCAACCTCTGGGGGACGCTGGTGGCGGCGCTGACGCTCGGCGTCGTGAACAAGCTCGCCGAGCCGTATATCGGCGCGGTGCTGGCCAAGATCGGCCTCCTGATCTTCATCATCCTGTTCATCCAGAAGCGCCCGCGCGGCCTGTTCGCGCTCAAGGGCCGGGCGGTGGAATCGTGAGCGGGCCGGCGCGCGCCCTGCCACCCCCGCAGAGGGGGAGGGCGGGGGCCCGGCATCCCCGGACCGCCCCTCCTCTCAGGCTGAACGAAGCCGATCGCCTGCGCGGGCAGGGGATCGGGCACGAACAGGGAAGCCCGGCATGACCCCCCGCACGCCCCTCATCGACCGCAAGGGCTGGATCTTCCTCGCCGTGCTGGCGGCGTTCTGCCTCGCCGTGCCGGTGCTGAACCTCGCCGTGCCGGAGGGCTCGGGCCTCCACGTGCCCACCTACCTCGTGTCGCTGTTCGGCAAGTACCTCGCCTACGCGCTGCTGGCGGTCAGCCTCGACCTCGTCTGGGGCTATTGCGGCATCCTCTCGCTCGGCCACGGGGCGTTCTTCGCGCTCGGCGGCTACGCGATGGGCATGTACCTGATGCGCCAGATCGGCGCCCGGGGCGTCTACGGCAACCCGGTCCTGCCCGACTTCATGGTGTTCCTGAACTACAAGGCGCTGCCCTGGTACTGGTACGGCTTCGACCACTTCGCCTTCGCAGGCCTGATGGTGCTGCTGGTGCCGGGGCTGCTCGCCTTCGTGTTCGGCTGGCTCGCCTTCCGGTCGCGGGTGACCGGCGTCTACCTGTCGATCATCACCCAGGCGCTGACCTACGCGCTGATGCTCGCCTTCTTCCGCAACGACATGGGGCTCGGCGGCAACAACGGCCTCACCGACTTCAAGGATCTTCTGGGCTTCTCCGTCCAGTCGCAGACCTTCCGCGTGGGCATCTTCGTCGCCACCGGAGTGGCGCTGGCGCTGGGCTACCTCGTCGCCCGGGTCATGACGGTCTCGGCCTACGGGAAGATCCTGATTGCCGTGCGCGATGCCGAGAGCCGGACCCGCTTCCTCGGCTACCGGCCGGAGCACTTCAAGACCCTGGCCTTCACGGTCTCGGCCATGATGGCGGGGGTCGCCGGCGCCCTCTACGTGCCGCAGGTCGGCATCATCAACCCGGGGGAATTCGCCCCCGGCAACTCCATCGAGACGGTGATCTGGGTGGCGGTGGGCGGCCGCGGCACGCTGGTGGGCGCGGCGCTCGGCGCCGTGCTGGTCAACTACGCCAAGACCGTGCTCACCGGCGTGATGCCCGACGCGTGGCTGTTCGCGCTCGGCGGCCTGTTCGTGATCGTGACCCTGTTCCTGCCCCGCGGCCTCGTCGGCACCGTCATCGAGCGGTTCGGCGGCCGGCGTGCGGCGGCCAAGCTGCCGCCGGAGCCCGAGATCGCCCCGGAACGTGTCGAACAAGGGCAGGGCGCATGAGCACCGACCTCCTCGAACGCCCGGACGCCGCCCGCGGCCCCGCCAACCGCAAGCGGGAAACGGAGGCGCTCCTCTACCTCGACGATCTGCGGGTGACCTTCGACGGCTACAAGGCCCTGCGCGGCCTGTCGCTGACGCTGGCCCGGGGCGAGCTGCGGGCGATCATCGGCCCGAACGGCGCCGGCAAGACCACCATGATGGACTGCATCACCGGCAAGACCCGCCCGGACAGCGGCATCGCGCTGTTCGACGGCAGCCACGACCTCCTGAGGAGCGACGAGCCCGCGATCGCCGACCTCGGCATCGGCCGCAAGTTCCAGAAGCCCACCGTGTTCGAGAGCCACACGGTGGCCGACAACGTCCTGCTGGCCCTGAAAGGCCCCCGCGCCGCCTTCGCGTCCCTGTTCGGCTGGCGCAACCGGGTGGAGCGCGAGCGGATCGACGCCCTCCTGGAGACCGTCGGCCTCCTGGCCCATCGCGACCGCCCGGCGGCCGACCTCAGCCACGGCCAGAAGCAGTGGCTGGAGATCGGCATGCTGCTCGCGCAGGACCCGAAGCTCCTGCTGGTCGACGAGCCGGTGGCCGGCATGACCGATGCCGAGACCGCCGAGACCGCCCGCTTGCTCCGGCGGATCGCGGGCGAGCACGCCGTCCTCGTGGTGGAGCACGACATGCACTTCGTCCGGGATCTCGGCTGCCGGGTCACCTGCCTGCACGAGGGCGCGGTGCTGGCCGAGGGCTCGATCGACGCGGTCTCGGCCGACCCGCGGGTGGTCGAGGTCTATCTGGGGCGATGACCATGCTCTCCGTCGAAGACATCGACCTCTATTACGGCGCCGCCCAGGCGCTCCGCGGCGTCTCGCTGACGGCCGAGGCCGGGCGGGTCACGACGGTTCTGGGCCGCAACGGTGTCGGAAAGACCTCGCTGATGCGGGCGATCGTCGGCCAGCAGCCGGTGCGCTCCGGCGCGATCCGCCTCGACGGCCGGCCGATCCAGGGGCTTGCCCCCTACGACCGGGCCCGCGCCGGCATCGCCTTCGTGCCCCAGGGGCGGGAGATCTTCCCGCTGCTCAGCGTCAAGGAGAACCTCGAGACCGGCTTCGCGCCGCTCAAGCGCCGCGACCGCCACGTCCCGGGGGAGATCTACGACCTGTTCCCGGTGCTCAAGGACATGCTGCACCGGCGCGGCGGCGACCTCTCGGGCGGGCAGCAGCAGCAGCTCGCCATCGCCCGGGCGTTGGTGACGCGGCCGAAGCTCCTCGTGCTCGACGAGCCCACCGAGGGCATCCAGCCCTCGATCATCAAGGATATCGGCCGGGCGATCACGTACCTGCGCGGCAAGGGCGAGATGGCGATCGTGCTGGTCGAGCAGTATTTCGAGTGGGCCCGCGACCTCTGCGATTCCTACGCGGTGATGGATCGCGGGCAGGTGGTGCTGGCCGGCCCCCGGGCCGGGATGGTGGAGGCCGACGTGCTCCGGTGGATGTCGGTGTAGAACGCGCGCCGCCGCAGGGGACGCCGGTCCGGCGCGGGGGCGCGTGCCCTCGCGGCCCTCGAGGTTAATGGAGGTCCTCGAGGCGTTCTCGATCGCGTGGCGCCCGGGGCCGGCCCCCGGAACCCGGCCGGGCGCACGCCGCCCCTCGACCGGATCCGTCCCCGCCGGGGCGGGCGCCGTCTCCAGCGCGATAGGATCTTCAGGTCGTCGATGAGCGAGCCTGAGGAATATCCATGCTGTGGATTCGGTGTATTCCAATCTGGAAGCGGGAACATGAGCAGCGGAATCTGTTTACGGCCCGGCCATCGGCCAAGGTTAAACCACAATTCAGGTTCGCCATGGGGCTCGAACCCCGGGAGCGCCCATGACGATCCTCGATCCGATCACCGGCCGGTTGGTCACCATCACCGTGCCGCAGCCGCGCCCGCGCTGAGCGCCGGAGACACGGTGAGCGTCGCCTGGCCGCCGTGCCGGGCCTCAAGGGCGGGCAAGAGGCCGTCTGAGGCGCAAGGCAGGCCGGGGACGCCGGCGGCGTCGGGCTTCAACCTGGGTGGCGTGATGGTGGAACCGACCGATCGCAGGATCCCGCGCCGGCAGGGGCGCGCGCGGCGGCCTCGGGTCCCGACGGCGCCGCCGATCCTGCTGCTGGCCGGCCCCGGCGGGGAGCCGGGCCTGAGCGGCGAATCGACCGCCGCCGAGCTGATCGCCCTCGCGCGGGCGGCCCGCCAGGACGCCGCCCGCCGCACGGAGACGGGCTGACGCGCGCCGCTCGCGGGAGTCCGGCCCCCGGGCGGCGTCAGATCCGCCGCCCTTGAACGCCGGGGCCGACGCGGTCGGCGGACGCGGAGGCGCATCCGTGCTCGAAGACGGCGGCCTGCCGGACCGGATTCAGCCGGCCCGGCCGCGCCGCCTCGGGCGATCCCGGAAGCGCCGGGAGCATGCCGATCTGCGGGGCCAGCCGAGCCCGGGCCTGCGGAGGGGCATCATGCGGATCCACGAACCGCGGGCGCGCCGACCATCCGGCGCACCGCCTCGCGCAGGTCGCCGTCCGGATACGGCCGGATTCGAGACGACCAGAACAGGCGCCCGCGCGGCCCCGCGCCCGGGATCGGCCCGGCCGTGCCGCTGCCCCGGCCCGCCCGGCGGCGGAGCGCGCAGAGCAAGATCGGGCGGCCAAACGGGCAGGCTCATCTCAGGAGGTCGGGTGTACGGCCGCCAAGGGCCCGAGCGGCGACACCTGTCCGCGGCCCACGCGCGAAGCCCGCAGTAGCGCGCTCTTCGTGCGGATCCTCCCCGATCAGCCGAGGCGGCCCGGCGTGATCATGGACGTGCCTCCGGCGCCGCTGTCCGCACCTGCCTCTGGACATCGCGGCCGCATCCCGGTCACGTGCGACCGAAGGAGCCGCGCGTCCGCCGGCGCGCGCGCGTCACGAACAGGCAGGCGGTCCATGCCTCCAAGGGACGAGGAAGCCGTGAGGGACGAGGAAGCCGTGAGGGCCGCGTCGGCGGCGTACGGCAACGGGACGCTGCCGGCGGGCATCCGGTCGCGCCTCCTGCCGGGGATCAACGGCCTCACCGTCCACGTGCTGGAGGCGGGGTTCGAGCCGGCCGGCCGGCCGCTCGTCGTGCTCCTGCACGGCTTCCCGGAACTGGCCTACAGCTGGCGCAAGATCATGCTGCCGCTGGCGCAGGCCGGGTTCCACGTCGCGGCCGCCGACCAGCGGGGCTACGGAAGGACGACCGGATGGGATCCGGCCTACGCGGCGAACACGCATCCCTTCGGCCTCCTCAACGTCGTCACCGATACCCTGGCGCTCGCCGCCGCCCTGGGGCACCGGCAGGTGGCCTGCGTGGTCGGCCACGATGCCGGCTCACCCGCCGCCGGCTGGTGCGGGCTCATCCGGCCGGACGTCTTCCGCTCGGTCGTGATGATGAGCGCCCCGTTCGCGGGGCCGCCGGCCCTTCCCGCAGGGGCCGGAGCCGCGCCCGCGGAGAGCGACGACGCCCTCGACGCGGCGCTGGCCGGCCTGCCGCGCCCGCGCAAGTTCTACCAGCGCTGGTACAGGACCCGGGAGGCGAACGACGACATGCTGCGCGCGCCGCAGGGTCTGCGGGACTTCCTGCGCGCCTACTACCACGCGAAGAGCGCCGACTGGCCGGACAACGCGCCCCGGCCGCTGGGATCCCGCGCGGCCGAGGAATTCGCGCAGCTTCCGACCTACTACATCATGGACCGCGACCGGGGCATGGCGGCGACGGTCGCGCCCGAGATGCCGTCCGCCGACCAGATCCGGACCTGCGCGTGGCTCACGGATCCCGAGCTGGACGTGTACGTGGCGGAATACGCGCGGACCGGCTTCCAGGGGGGGCTGCAGGGCTACCGCCGCTACACCGATGCCGCCTGCGTCGACGACCTGCGCGCCTTCGCGGGCCGCACCCTCGACGTGCCGTCGTGCTTCATCGCGGGCCGGAGCGACTGGGGCGTCTACCAGACACCGGGCGCGGTCGAGGCGATGCGCCATCAGGCCTGCACGAACATGACCGGCTTTCACCGCGTCGAGGGGGCCGGGCACTGGGTTCAGCAGGAGCGGCCCGACGAGGTGGCCGATCTCATCCGGGCGTTCCTCCGCGATACCCCGTGAGGTCCGGACGCCCGACGGCGGGGCGGCCCGCGAACCCTGGGGGGACGGGCGATGAACGCCCACCGGAGTCACGATCGGGCCGCGATCGAAATTGCCAGCCCCCGGGTCCGGGCCCATCCTGACGCGGATGACCCCGACCGTGCCCCTCTCCGCCATCCGGATCTTCGAGGCCGCCGCCCGGCGGCGCTCGTTCAAGGCCGCGGCGGGCGAGCTGAACCTGTCGCCCAGCGCCGTCAGCCACGCCATCCGCAAGATGGAGGCGATGCTCGGCGTCTCGCTGTTCGAGCGGGCCGGGCCCGGGATCGCGCCGACCCCGGCCGGGGAGGCGCTGTGCGACCATGTCGGACGCGCCTTCGCGGAGCTCAACCGCGGCTTCGACCTCGTGGCGAACCGGGGGCCGCAGCTCCTCCGGCTGCACTGCGCCCCGAGCTTCGCCGCGCAGTGGCTGGCGCCGCGGCTCGCCCGCTTCCTCAGCGCCCATCCGGGCTTCGAGGTGCGCTTGGCCGCCGGCATGGATTACGCCCGCTTCATCACCGACGAGTTCGACGCCGACATCGTCTACGGGCCGCCCCGCGGGGAGGGCCTCGTGCGCATGCCGCTGGGCCTGGAGACGGTGACGCCGCTCTGCGATCCCGCCCGGGCCGCCACGATCCGCGAACCCGCCGACCTGCGCGCGCACACGCTGATCCAGAGCGACAACAAGCAGGTGCGCTGGACCCATTGGTTCGAGCACAACCGGCTGCCGCCGCCGCCGTCCGCGGCGATCCGCTTCGACCGGAGCTTCCTGGCCCTGGCGGCCGCCGCGGACGGGCTCGGGGTCGCCCTGGAAACGACCCGCCTCGCCGAGCGGGAGGTCGCGGCCGGCCGCCTCGTCGCGCCGCTGGCCGGCCGCGCGCAGGACATCGCGTATGTCGGGCATCACTTCGTCTGCCCGGCCGACGCCCGGCGCCGCGCGCCGCTCCGGGTCTTCGCCCGCTGGCTCGCGGGGGAACTCGCGATCGACCTCAGCCCGGATCTCGCCTGACCGCTCCGAGGTGAGCGGGATTCACCTGGGCGTGCAAATTCCGCGTTTGTCGCGGGCGTCCCGCGCCGTCACATTCATCCCAACGAGACAGACGGGAGGAGACGCCGCAGGCCGCACGATCCGCAGGATCGCGGTCGCCGGCCCGCCGCACCCTCCGTCGTGACGACAGGTTCGATCCCGCGCCGTCGCGGGTCACCGGGAGGAATCCATGCTGCTGAACGATCGGGTCTGCGTGATCACCGGGGCGGCCTCCGCCCGCGGCATCGGCAAGGCCACCGCGCGGCTCTTCGCGCGCCACGGCGCCCGGGTCGCGATCCTCGACCTCGAGGCCGGGCAGGCCGAGGCCGCCGCCCGCGACCTCGGCTCCGGCCATGTCGGGCTGGCCTGCGACGTCACCGACCGGGCGGCCTGCACGGCGGCGGCCGACGAGATCGTGGCCCGCCTCGGCCGGATCGACGTGCTCGTCAACAACGCCGGCATCACCCAGCCCCTCAAGATCATGGAGATCGGGCCGGAGCATTACGACGCGGTCACGGACGTGAACCTGCGCGGCACCCTCTACATGAGCCAGGCGGTGATCCCCGCTATGCGCCAGCAGGGCTCGGGCGCGATCGTGTGCATGTCGTCGGTCTCCGCCCAGCGCGGCGGCGGCATCTTCGGCGGCCCGCACTACTCGGCCGCCAAGGCCGGTGTGCTCGGCCTGCAGAAGGCCATGGCCCGCGAACTCGGCCCCGACGGCGTGCGGGTGAACGCGGTCACCCCCGGCCTGATCCAGACGGACATCACCGGCGGCAAGCTCACCCCCGAGCTGAAGGTCGAGATCGCCAAGGGCATCCCGCTGGGGCGCCTCGGCGTCGCCGACGACGTCGCCAACGCCTGCCTGTTCCTGGCCTCCGACCTGTCCACGTACATCACCGGCGCGGTGATCGACGTGAACGGCGGCATGCTGATCCACTGAGGGGGCCGCCATGACGACGGGACTGCCGACAGGATCATCGACCGGGGCCTCGCCCGAAGCCTCGTCCGAAGCCTCGACCGAACGGCCCCGCGCCGGGTCCAACGTGCCGCTCAGCGAGCGCGCCTACCGCATCCGCCGCCACGCCCTGCGCATGGGCGAGGTCCAGGGCCAGGGCTACATCGCCCAGGCGCTCGGCATCTCCGACGTGCTGGCGGTGAGCTACTTCCACGCCCTCGCCTACCGGCCCGGGGACCCCGAATGGGAGGGTCGCGACCGCTTCCTCCTGTCGATCGGCCACTACGCGATCGCCCTCTACGCCGCGCTGATCGAGGCGGAGATCATCCCCGAGGACGAGCTGACGAGCTACGGCGGCGACGACAGCCGCCTGCCGATGTCCGGCATGGCCGCCTACACGCCCGGCATGGAGATCACCGGCGGGTCGCTGGGCCACGGGCTCGGGATCGCGGTCGGCATGGCGCTGGGGCTGAAGCGGAAGGGCTCCAAGAGCTTCATCTACAACCTGTTCTCCGACGGCGAGCTCGACGAGGGCTCGACCTGGGAGGCCGCGATGTCGGCCGGATCGTTCAAGCTCGACAATCTGATCGGCCTCGTCGACGTCAACGGCATGCAGGCCGACGGCGCCTCCACCGGGGTGCTCAACTTCGAGCCGCTGGCGCCGAAATTCGCGGCGTTCAACTGGTTCGTGCAGCGGGTCGACGGCAACGACATCGACGCGCTGGTGAAGGCCTTCGACGCCGCCCGGCACCATCCGGGGCCCGAGCCCCGGATCATCCTCTGCGACACCCGCATGGCGAAGGGCGTGCCCTTCCTCGAAGCGCGCGAGCGCAATCACTTCCTGCGGGTCGAGCCGGACGAGTGGCAGCGGGCCCTGGCGATCCTGGACGAGGGGAGGGTGAAGTGAGACGCTCCAAGTACGAGAAGCCGGCCCCGCGCGCGGGCGGCGGCGCCAAGACCTCGGCGATGATCGCCTCGCTGGCGGCGCCCGGCCAGCGCACCAAGCCCGCCCCGTTCGGCCACGCCCTGGTCGAACTGGCCGGGACGCGGCCCGACATCATCGGCCTCTCGGCGGACCTGTCGAAGTACACGGACCTGCACATCTTCGCCCAGGCCTACCCCGAGCGCTTCTACCAGATGGGGATGGCCGAGCAGCTGCTGATGAGCGCGGCCGCGGGCCTCGCGCGGGAGGGCTTCACGCCGTTCGCCACCACCTACGCGGTGTTCGCGGCCCGGCGCGCCTACGATTTCATCTGCCTCGCGATCGCGGAGGAGAACCTCAACGTCAAGATCGCCTGCGCGCTGCCCGGCCTGACCACCGGTTACGGCCCCAGCCACCAGGCGACCGAGGATCTCGCGATCTTCCGCGGGATGCCGAACCTCACGATCATCGATCCCTGCGACGCCCACGAGATCGAGCAGGTCGTCCCCGCGATGGCCGCCCACCAGGGGCCGGTCTACCTCCGGCTCCTGCGCGGGAACGTCCCGCTGGTCCTCGACGCGTACGGCTACACGTTCGAACTCGGCAAGGCCAAGACGATCCGCGACGGCCGCGACGTGCTGGTGATCTCGTCGGGCCTGATGACCATGCGCGCCCTCGAGGTCGCCGAGGCCCTGCGCGACGACCGGGTCGACGTCGCGGTCCTGCACGTACCGACGATCAAGCCCCTCGACACGGCGACGATCCTGCGCGAGGCCGGGCGCGGCGGCCGGCTCGTGGTGGTGGCCGAGAACCACAGCGTGATCGGCGGCCTCGGCGAGGCGGTGGCCGGCCTCCTGATGCGCGCGGGGGTGATGCCGGGGCGCGGCTTCCGCCAGATCGGCCTGCCGGACGAGTTCCTCGAGGCCGGCGCCCTGCCGACGCTCCACGACCGCTACGGCATCTCGGCCGCCGCGATGGCGGGGAGCATCCGGGCATGGCTGTGAGCACGGATCTGAGCCGCATCGCCTTCATCGGCCTCGGCGCCATGGGCCTGCCGATGGCGACCAACTTGGTCGCGGCGGGCTTCGACGTCCGCGGCTACGACCTGCGGCCCGAGGGCCGCGCGGCCCTCGCGACCGCGGGCGGGACCTCGATCGCGACCCCAGCGGAAGCCGCCGCCGGCGCCGACGCGCTCCTCCTGATGGTGGTGAACGCCGCGCAGGCCGAGGCCGTGCTGTTCACCGAGGGGGCCCTCGACGCCCTCGCGCCGGACGGCCTCGTGGTCCTGATGGCGACCTGCCCGCCGCAATCGGTGGAGCGATTGGCCGGGCGCGTCGCGGCGGCCGGCCGCCGCTTCGTCGACGCGCCCGTCTCGGGGGGCGTCGTCGGCGCCCGGGCCGGAACGCTCACCATCATGGCGGCCGCGCCCGCCGGGACGCTGGCGGCCCTGCGGCCCGTCCTCGACGCCCTGGGCGACCGCATCTTCCAGGTCGGCGAACGCCCAGGACAGGGCGCCACCGTCAAGGCCGTCAACCAGCTCCTGTGCGGCGTCCACATCGCGGCGGCCGCCGAGGCGCTGGCGCTCGCCGGACGCGTCGGGGTCGATCTCGACGTGGTGCTGGAGATCCTCTCGGGCTCCTCGGCGGCGAGCTGGATGCTGCGCGACCGCGGCCCCCGGATGCTGGAGGACGCGCCGACGGTCACCAGCGCGGTCGACATCTTCGTGAAGGACCTCGGCATCGTGCTGGAGGCCGGCCGCGGCGCCGGGGCGGCGCTGCCGCTGGCGGCGCTCGCCCACCAGCTCTTCGTCTCCACCTCCGGCCGCGGCGACGGCGCCGCCGACGACAGCCAGGTGGTGCGCGCCTACCGCCTGCTGAACGGCGACGACGCGCCGCCGTCCGCACAGTCGTCCGCGAGGGACGCGCGCCACCGGGGCTCGACCGCCCCGGACTGAACGCGGGACCCAGGATCCACCGGCGGGCAACGGCGGGGATCGCGGGACCCGGACCACCCAGGGAGTGAAACCATGCGCGACACGCGTCTCAGCCGCCGCAGCCTGCTCGTGGGTGCGGCGGCCCTGCCGGCCTTCGGCATCCTCACCCGGCGCGGGCAGGCCGCCGAGTTCACCTACAAGCTGGCCACCGGCCAGGACCCGACCCATCCGGTCAACGTCCGGGCGCAGGAGGCCCTCGACCGCATCCGCGAGGCCACGAACGGCCGGCTGGAGATCAAGCTGTTCCCCGCCAACCAGCTCGGCTCGGACACCGACCTGCTGGCGCAGGTGCGCAACGGCAGCGTCGAGTTCTTCAACCTCGCGACCTCGATCCTGGCCACCTTCGTGCCGGCCGCGAGCCTGCCGAACACCGGCTTCGCCTTCAAGGATTACGACGCCGTCTGGGCGGCGATGGACGGAGGCCTCGGCACCTATGTCCGCTCCGAGATCGCCAGGACGCCGATCCTGACCGTCTCCAAGGTCTGGGACAACGGCTTCCGGCAGATCACCTCCTCGACCCGCGAGATCCGGACGCCGGAGGACCTGAAGGGCTTCAAGATCCGCGTCCCGCCGGCGCCGATGCTCACCTCCCTGTTCAAGGCGCTCGACGCCGGGGCGGCCCCGATCAACTTCAACGAGCTGTACTCCTCGCTCCAGACCAAGGTGGTCGAGGGCCAGGAGAACCCGCTGGCCATCACGGCCACGGCGCGGCTCTACGAGGTGCAGAGATTCTGCAGCCTGACCGGCCATGTCTGGGACGGCTACTGGATCCTCGGCAACAAGCGGGCGTGGCAGCGGCTGCCCGAGGAGCTGCGCCAGGTCGTGTCGCGGGAACTCGACCGGTCCGCGACCGACCAGCGCGCGGACGTCGCCAAGCTCAGCGTGTCCCTCCGGGACGGCCTCACCGCCAAGGGCCTCACCTTCATCGACGTCGACCGGGCGCGGTTCCGCGAGGCCCTCGGGCGGACGAGCTTCTACAGGGACTGGAAAACCAAGTACGGCGACGCGGCCTGGTCGCATCTTGAGGACGTGTCGGGCAAACTGACCTGAAGCGCTTCCCGCCGGATCGAAAAGCGGTATCGGAGAACGAAGGCGCGCCGAGACGCACCGCTGGACATACGAGACGACACATTTGGGGCTGTTCCCGCCGGCGACGGCACGGGACCGGCCCCGACGGGAGGGCGCCATGCAGATCGATATCGCGGCCGTCGAGACGACGGCAGGAATTGAGTCGTCCGGCCCGCCCCTGCGCGCCCGGACCTGGCTGCGCCGGCTGGACGACGGCCTCGGCCATCTGGTGGAGATCCCGGCGGCGCTGCTCGTGCTCGCGGAGATCGCGGTGCTGCTCGGCGGCGTCGTGAGCCGCTACGTGTTCCGCGAACCCCTCGTCTGGTCGGACGAGCTCGCCTCGATCCTGTTCCTGTGGCTCGCCATGCTGGGCGCCGTGGTCGCCTTCCGCCGCGCCGAGCACATGCGGATGACCGCCTTCGTGGCCATGAGCGGGCCGCGCCTGCGCGCCTTCCTGGAGACGGTCGCCCTGGTGGCGGGCCTGATCTTCGTGGCGCTGCTGCTGGAGCCGGCCTTCGAGTTCGCCAGCGAGGAGACCTTCGTCCAGACGCCCGCGCTGGAGCTGAACAACGCGTGGCGCGCCGCCGCCCTGCCGGTCGGGCTGGGCCTCATGCTGCTCGTCGCGGCGATCCGGCTCCTGGAGACGGCCGACTGGAAGCTGACCGCGGGGGCGCTCGTGCTCGGCGCCGCGGTCGCCGCCGGACTCGTGGCCCTCCAGCCCTGGCTGATGGACCTCGGCAACCTCAATCTGCTGCTGTTCTTCGTCCTCGGCGTCGGCGCGCTGGTCTTCTCCGGCGTGCCGATCGCCTTCGCGTTCGGCCTGTCCACCTTCGCGTACATCACGCTGACCACCCACGCCCCCGCGATGGTGGTGGTCGGGCGCATGGAC
>NZ_JAKSYP010000229.1:0-17824 GCF_022829625.1 Methylobacterium sp. E-046
TGTCGTAGTCGTACAGCTTACCGAGATCGACACCCTCTTCCCCGAGGTCGGTGGTGTAGGTGTTGAAGTTCTCGGACTTGAGCATCAGCTCGATGCTCTGCGCGACCGTAGCGTCATCTTCGACCAGCAGAACGCGCATGACACCACCTCAGTTTGAGGTGCTCATACTTCGGCAACGATACCGAACCGTTAACAAGTGCTTCGGCTGTTCAGTACGTGGTGACTAACAGGCCCGCTCAACCGTGACGCGTCAGTTTGGGGCCGATGAGGTACAGCCTGTCCTTACTTACGATGGCCTACACCCGCCATGACCCGCCACCAGAGCGCATCGACTTGTAGCCGCTCAGACCATCCTTCGGCTGCGTCGGGGCCTTCGGTGCGATGCCCGGCCGGGCGCGGTCGAGGAGCTGTCCTACAAGGGCAATGCTGTCCACGATGTCGTCGTGGACCCCTGCCGGGAAGCGCAGCAGCTCGGCCTCGAAGTCCTTCCGCCACGGCGCGTCACCTGGGATGTAGAGCCCGCGCATCGACATGCGGGCGCGGATGCTCTGGGCACGGACGGCCTTGTCACCGCGTGTCGGAAACTGGCGCCGGACGCAGTAGGCCTTCTGCTCTCGAGCGGCGGCCTCCATCATCGGCCCGAGCGCCGAACGGATCTGGCCCGTCTCCTCAGCCCACTCCAGCGGGCGCCACTTCTTCACCAGATCGCACCAAGCGCTGATCCACTCGCCGCTGTCGGCCTGCTTCCGCCACAGGTCGAGGACGTGCATGCGTCCGTCAGGGTCGAGGCCCACGACGATGTGCACGGTGTAATCGCCGCCCCCGGCCGTCACGGCGTAGTCGGAGGCGCCGTAGACGCTCAAGGTCTCGCGAGCCGGTGAGCCCTTAGACGGCTTGATCCAATCGCGTTCGAAGTAGGCGCCGGTCTCGGGCACCGGAACCTGCTGGTAGAGGCTGGCCCAGGTCCGGGTGTCCACCTCCTCCTTCCGCTGCCGTAGCTGCGCGCCGTAGCCGTAGTCTCCGTCATCCCAGAGGAATTCGCCCATCTGCCGCCCAAGCGGGTCGCCGAGCCCGGCCTGCGCCGGCAAGGACAGCACGCGGTAGGGGCGCTCGATGGCGTCGAGCTGGCGCATGATCCGGCCGGCAAGGTCGTCATCATGCCAGCGGGTGTGCATGACGACCTTCTTGGCGCCCGGCTTGAGGCGGGTGGAAAAGTCGTCGCTGTACCAATCCCAGATCCGGTCTCGCATGCGCCGGCTCTCGGCGTCCTCGCGACTGCCGAAGGGGTCATCGATGATGCCCAGATCCGCGCGGAAGCCGGCGATGCCGACGCCGACGCCGACCGCCCGGTACTCGCCGCCCGCCGTCGTCGCCCAGCGGTTCGCGGCCTGACTGTCCTCCGACAGCGTGATGTTGAGGTCCCGGGCGTGCTCCATGACGAGGTTGCGGGTCTTGCGCCCGAACCGCTCGGCGAGGTCGGATGAGTGCGAGGCCGTGAGCACGTTCCGGTCAGGGTGGCGTGCCAAGGCCCAAGCCGGGAACAGCAGGTTGACGTAGGTGCTCTTTGCGCTGCCCGGCGGCATGAAGACGAGCAGCACGTCGGGGCCGCCATCCTCCTCCAACTCCTCCAGGTGCGCGATCAGCAGCTCGTGGTGGGTGGCGGGCTGGAAGCCAGCCTTCAGCGACCATGCCACCAGCGATGTCTGAACCTCAGTGCGTTCGCGGCGGCGGGTCATCTCCTGCCGCAGAGCCATGATCCTCTGCATCGAGGCCGTTTTGTCGAAGCTCGGCGACGGTGGCGAGGAGTTCGGCGCGAAGCTCGGCATCGGACATTCCTTCGAGGCTATCGACCGTGACGTGCTGCGGGGCCTTACCCCAGCCGCGGTCCAGGATGGTGTTGATGGCCGACATGCGGGCCGTCCCGGTCTCCTCCGGGTCGCGCATGATCTCAGCGGCCGTCTCGATGGCCTCGCGCGTGTAGCCGCGGGCGAGTGCCTTCACGTCGTCGGGCAGGCGAGGGCGGCCGCCGGGGTTGCCGGACTGGCCGGGCGCGAAGGGCTTGAGGTTGGTCGGCTTGCTCATGGTCTTAGCTGAAATCTATCGGGTTCGTGAGGGTATATAGGATCCGTCTATCGTTCGCTCAGAACAACGGGTGGAACAGTGGCCTCGGATGCGTCGAGGAATGCGGCGTGAAGGCCCGCAGCTAACCCCTGCAATGCGACGGCGGCGGCCTGCTGGCGGACTGCGGCGCCATCCTCCCGAACCTCGATAGTGACAGCGGCGGTGAGCGCCATCTGGCGGGCGGTCTCGATCCCGGCCACGAAGGCGGCTTGTTCTCGCGAGGCCATCATAACCCCTCCATGGCGGCCATTTCCTCATCGGTGGCCGCGACGGCGCTACACCAAGCAAAGTGAACCGGGATCGGCATCGCGTAGGACGGGACTCGGTAGGATCCGAGCGCGTCGCGGCGGGTCTCGGTGCCGACATCCACGATCAGCCCGGCGTCGAGCAGGTTGCGCAGCGTCTTCTGTGCGCAGGCCGGCGGTTCGCCGCAACCGATGCGGTCGAGGGCGCGGCGTTCGGCCGAGGTACGGCCAGGGTGAGGCATACGGTCGGGATCAGACTTGCTAGGCATGGGCGCTCCTTTCAGGCTGCGGGCTTGTTCAAAGCGGCGTAGCTCGCCCAAACACGGCGCTTGTCGAGCGGGTCTAAATTGGTGAGAGCGGACAGGGCTTGCGGCAGTAGTTCAGTATCCTGCTCGGCGCGCAGCAGCAGATCGGCGAGGGATTGGCCGCGGGGGCCGGTCGACAGGTGAACCACGGCGCGCAGACAGCGCAGCCGCGCTTTGCGCTCGCCCGCGTCGAGGTCGCTGCGGAACGGTCCCCATGCGTCGGCAGCCGGGATCATCGGCGCCATTCCCACCAGGGTACGCCCGCAGGTTGGCCGGGCTTCTGACGGTGCGTGGAATAGCCGAACGAAACTTCCGTCGCCGTGATGGCTCGAACTGCCGCGCCTGGGAGGGCCAGAGCCCCGCAAGCGTCGACTCGCACGATGCCGGCTGTCTCATGCGCACCAAACAGCCGGCTTGCCGTCCAGCCCAGCGCCTCGGCCTGCTCGCCGAACTGGTCGAGGAACGCGACGGCGCGAGCGAGAGTGCGGGGCCACTCGTCGGACCTGTAGCCGGGGCAGGGCGCCTCCATGGGGTCAAGGCGGGCGAGACCGGCACGCCAGAGGGCGAGCCCATCGGCCGGAGGCGGCGGGGCGTTCGTCCCATCTGGAATAATGGCGGTTTCGGTTTGGGCCTGCGCTTCGGCCTCGGCGCGTGGCAGGCCGCACTCGTACTCCAGGAAGGCGGCGCGCTCCTCGAAGGTAGGCGGCTCTGGATTGCCAAAAGGGGCCGGCAGGGGATCGGCTTTTCCGGTTTCTCTCTTTTTTTCCGGATTTAATGAGAGAGACCCGGAAAGGTAACTGCCTGCCGGCATTGCCATTTCCGGGGTTTCCGGGGTTTCCGGTCTCTCCACATATGACCCACGCGCGCGCTCGCTCGCACGCATGCGCGCCTGCGCCTGGGTCTCGTTTTTTTGCTCGATTTCATCCGGGAACTCTGACGGCCCGGAAATGCCGGAAATACCGGAAATGCCATCATCTTCAATGGCTTGTTCTTCCGGTTTGGCCTTTCTGGAAACCGGAAAAACCGGAATTTCGGCTCCGCTGTGCTCGTCGCTGGCAGTCTGAAACAGAGTCGCAAGGTCGATCATGCGCGGCCTCCCGCGTAGACGCCAAACCGCAGTCCATCCTCGTCCGAGCGTCCGAACGCTTTCCGGGACAGCGCGTAGGCTTTCACGCGACCGATCTTGGGGATGTACGAGACGTACAGGCACGAGGCGTCGTGCTTCTTGGCGATGAACCCCTGCGCGGCCAGAGCCCGGCCGATCTCGATTTCTTTCAGAGCGCCACCGGCGGCCTCAACCAACCGCTGCGTCGGGATGTAGACCGCATCCTCATCGTACCAGCCAAGGGCGTCCCGCATCGAGCGGCGGCCGTCGTCATCCGGGACGGTCGGGTGAATGCTCGACCCCCAGCGCTCCGCGATCCACGCGCGGAGATTGATGGTCGCAAGCTGCTCGGGGTCGAGGGCGACCGCATCGGACGAGTCTCCGAACCGGCCCCAGGCCCAGCGCACGGCGCGCGCCACGTCCACCTCTGCCGGTAGGATCCTGAGTCGCTGCGCGAGGCGCCCGGCCGTGTCGAGGATGGCGAAGGGCATAGCCGCGCGAACGTGCTTGCCGTCGGCTTCTACGCCCGCGATGGAGCGCGCCGTCTTGTCGATCCCGCGCCGGATCTCTTGGGCCTGCCGGTGCAGCCCCGCGGCCACCAGCGCCTCAACGAAGGCCGGGCCCGCGTGCCCATAGTTGCGGTCGACGGTGGCGATGCTGTCCAACACGTCTTGAGCGACGGCCCGGTTGATGCCGGAAATGTCGATGTCAGGCACACGGACGGCCATGCCGCCGGCCCACTCGCCACCATCGCCGCGCACCTTCTCCTCTAGGGATTTCTCGGCCGAGAACACGACGAAGGTGCTCCAGGTGTAGGAAGTCCGGAGCTGCGCATCCGCGCCCATGCGGGTTTTGCCGACCCCGGAGGCCAGCGAGTAGATGATCCGGCCGAGTTCCTTGCCGTTGACGTGGCCTAGCTCGTCCATCGCCAGGACGGTCCCGTTGGAGCGGGCCGCCATCAGCTCGACGCCGTTCGCCGTCGCCCTGGCGCTCTGCAGCAGGCTCTCCCGCTGGTCGAGAGCAGCCCGAGACCATGCCGAGACCGCGAGACGCTGCGCCGTCGTCTTGCCGCCCGATGTCATGCCGGACAGGTTGATGCCGCAGGTATCGAGCCCGCACAGGGATAGGATCGGAGCGCAGAACCCGGCGATAGCGCCGATGATCCAATGCTCGCACCGGGGCGCGGAGCAGGCGGCGGCCACGGCAGCCTGCCAAGCCTGGAGCGAGCCACCGCGGGCGACGGCGGCGCTGATCCGGGCGTTCACCGACAGCTCGGGCACCTGATCGCCGCTGGCGCCGACGATCTGCCCATCTGGGCACACGAAGAATGGATCCGTGCCGGCCTCGCCCTGGTGCCAGCCCGGCCGGCGTACCACGGCGATTTCCGCGGTCGGGTCGGCCGCCTTGAGGCACTTCACTGCGACGTGCTCGCCGTCGCTCTCGGCGCGCAGGCCAGCCCCCAGCAGCATCGCCCGGGTATCAACGGCGCCTTGGCGGGCGAACCCGGCCCGGTCCACGTCGATCCCGCGGCGGCGGCCGCCCATGTCCTGCACGACGAGACGCAGACCATAGGCGTCGTCATCGTCGGCAAAGCGGAGCCGGGCCAGCACGCCGAACGGCGACGCGATCGGCACCATCTCCACGTTGTCGCCGACCTTCACCGCCTGATGCACCCACACCTTGCCGGCCTTGGTGCGCTGGTACGCCAGCGTCAGGCCCTCAAGGTGAGGCAGCGGGTATTCGCTCGCGATCCGAGACAACTCGTCTTGATCGCAGATCCGGGCGGCCTCTGTGCGCAGCTCGTCGTCCGTGGCCGTGTATGCCTCCGCGGCCAGGATCCCGGCGCGGACTGCTGCAGTGCCGTGGGTGGTGTGGATGTCGAGCCAGTCAGTCGTCGTCCCGGGCGCGCCCGCGAGGGCGTAGGCGACAGCAACGCGCTCGCGATTGCGGATCCCGAATTTACGGGCGGCTCCCTCCCCGCGGCGTGTCGGGTTCGGACGGCTGATCTTTACCGCCTCGTCCCGGTCGGCCGCGACCGTGACGCGCTTGGTCTCGGGCCATGGCTCGAACGCCTCGACGCCAACGGCATTGATGCCGGCGACCACATAGGCGGCGCCGTCCTGGATCTCCTGCTGAAAGGCGTGTGCGACGGCCGCGGCGGTCTCGATACCCTCGGCCACGATGCCCCATGGCGCGCGGCTGGCATCGCCCCAAATCACGGACCGGCCGGCGGTGCTCTCCTCGCCGACACGCTTGGCCGACTTCTTCCGGTCGCGGACGGTTCCGTTTCCCGCTTGGCCCAGATCGGCCTTCCCGGCCCCGCCGGGCGCGACGTAGATCCGGTGGGCGTGCCGGCGGCCCTGCGCGTCAGTCTGCTCGAACACGGCGCATGGGAAGTCACCGACGTGGATAGGCTTACCGGTGCCCTTGCCCTTGGGCGGGTCGAAGTAGGCCAACGCCTTGAGGCCAACGGCGCGGGTGGCCGGCATCAGCACGGCGTCCGCATCGATCCCGAGACGATGGGCGAGGTAGGCGGCCGGCAGGGTATCGTCGCGGCGTTCGGGGCGAGCCTTTAGAAGGCTATCGGCATCCGTGGCTTGAAACTGCCCCTCGCCGGATCGCTCGCGGATCAGATCCGTGCGGCCAACGATTTCGACGCACCGGATCTTGGCCTGCTCTTCGTCTAGGCCCTCGACCTTCATGGCGATGTCGAAGACGCTATCCGTCTGCCTGCCGGTACAGGTGCAGATTGCGCGGCCCTTGTTGGTGAGGCGCCAGTCGTCGGCGCCCCCGTGCCCCGGGTAGGGGCAGCGGATGTGCTCGCGCTGCCCTGCGCGCCAGGGGATCCCCAGCGCGTTCACGATCTCCACTTCGTGCCCCTCGACGGCGGGGCGCGCATCTTTCCATGAGACGTAGCGCGTGGCTTCGGCCGTCATTCTGCCGGCCCTCCTTCACGGTGCGAGGATGAGGCGCGGCGGCGGTGCTCCGCGGCGATGCGGTAGCCCTCTTCAAGGGCCACCACGTCGAGGGCGACACACAGGACGGCGTTGCTCGCGTCCTGCAGCGCCTGGGCGACGGCATAGAGGTCGTCCAGATTGGTCTCAGCGAGAGCGACCGCCCGGGGGATGCCCTCAATGGTGCCGATGATCGCGCGGGCGAGGGCCATGCCTAAGCCTCCCCGCGGTGGAGGATGACGCTGGGGGCATCCGGCAGTACCCGGAGCCCCTGCCCGGCTAGGCGGGTCACTTCCTCATAGGCTTCGGCCCACGAGTCGCAGGGGATCCGCTGCGCGAGCCTGTCGCCTCGGAAAAGCTCCGCGCACCACTGGCCGAAGTCGTGGCCGAGCCGCACCGCGTCTGGGTCCGGCCGGATGACGCCTGCGCGGCTCCGCCCGTTCGTGCTGATGGCGTTCAGCCGAGCCGAAGCGTACCGGTCGGTATCGTCCCATTCATCGGGGAAGAGCCCGCACCGTGCCATTACCGTCGTCGGCTTGGTGCCGCTGATGGGAACGATGCGGAGCTGATGCGCGCGGCCTTCGTCGTCCAGGTCCAACGGGACCACGCGATACCGGCGGCAGCCGTGATCCAAGAACCATTCGAAGTCGTCGGGGTCGAGGAGGTGGCGCGCGATCATCGGCTACCTCCGTCAACAGAACGAAGGGTCGCCACGGCCTCCTGCGCGGCGAGGAGCGCCCGTCCGGCGCACCCGAGCGCGTGAACCATGCCGGGCGTGTCGCCTGCGTCTGCAAGGTTGCTCGCCGCGATGGAGTAGGACGCGGCGAGCTTGGCGTATTCGGCGACCGCATCTTGTACGAGCGGTTCGCCGGTCCAGGCGCGGGGGAGGGTGTGGGCGACCATGCTAGCGCGCCTCCCGCATCTGCGGGCCGACACCGGCAAGATTGGCGAGCACGGCCGCGACGGGCAGGGACACGCCCCAGCGCTGGGCAAGGCGATGCTCTGCGCGAGCCTGTAGGGCGGCCGTGTCGGGGATGACCTCAGTCGGACGGATGGCGAGAGGGCGATAGGTCTTCGACTTCACGATAGGCACTCCTGTTTGAGGGTGCCGGTCCGAAAAATCTGGACGCCGTGGGTCTCGATCTCTATATCCAGCGGTGTCGAAGCGCCGTTGATAGAGATGAGCCGCCGCGTCCCAATTCCCGGGGCCGGCGGCTTTCTTATGCGGCGATGGGTTCGCTTAGTACGCCGAGCAGACGCAGCGTCTCGGCTGGCGGGATCATGGGCGTGCGCCCAACCCACACAGCTTTGATCTCCTTGCGGTGGATCGCCTTGTAGATCGCGGCCGCCGAGCGGTTGGTGACATCGGCGATGTCCTTCACCGCAACTTGGCGCCCATCGCGGGCCCGCTTCTCGACCTCTGTCTGACGAATGATGGGCGCGTGCTCGGTCACGGCCGACCTCCTATGCCCGCGCGGGTCTGCGCGTCTGTGATGACATCATGGGGCTCCGCGCGCAGATGTCAACATAGGCAATGCCAGAGACGGGGGAGGAGATTGAATGTCGGCTTAGGCGGTGCTATGCCCCAGCAACAGGAGCAACGAGAGAGACGGAGCGACCATGCCGAAGACGGGCACTCCAGCAGGCGCTGCCGAGCGGATCACCATCCAGGCCCGCACCACGGCGCGCGTTCGAGAGGGGCTAGAGGAAGCGGCGCGTGAAAGCGGCCGATCTCTGTCTCAGGAAATGGAAATGAGGCTAGAAAAGTCTCTGCTAATAGACGATGCGGCTAGAAAGACTGCCGAAAAGGCGGCCGAAATTATCTCCGAGCACGACCAAATAATCTATATGATGCTGGGCGGGGTTGAAACATTCAGCCTATTGCAGGACATAGCTTTTTTGATTGATGGCGTTGAAACGGACCAAGATAAAAGATGGTTTGAGAGCGCAGAGTTGCGAGCGCAGGTTTATAAGACGCTTGAAGCGGCCCTGCCCGAATTGATCCGGGCAAGAAGGACAGGAGGTATCCCTAGCGCATTCATGCGAGCCGTTGATTATGCAAAATATCTGCCCGAGCGTCCGAAGAAGCCTATTCCCGATATATCCAAGATCGGCAGGTTCCTGACGGATGAGGAATTGAAGCGTGAGTTCTTCTTGAACGACGACAATGCCGATGCGCCCGGCAGTCCCGAAAGGGCGAAGCGCACGCGCTCTGTTCGGATGCCTCTTGATAAAGGTTGATGCGTCCGGTTGTCGCAGGACGCGAATATTTGTTAATGAGGGAAGCGACAGCAACAGGGGACGCAGAAGCGCATAGCTGCTGTGTAACACAAACCGGCTGACCGTGCTTTACTCCACGAGTGCTTCCGCTCGGGGAGTTTTGACGTGCGCACGCCTCAAGATCGTGTTCTGAACCTCCGCGTTCCCGCCAACCTGCGGGATCAGCTCGACGCCGCCGCCCAAGGTGAGCCGCGAGGGCTATCCGAGACTGCGCGCCGCGCCTTGGCGGCCGGTCTCGCTATCATCGTCTCTGGTGGTCCTGATCGCGACCCGCCGCCTGCTGCACCTAGCGCGCGACCCTCTCTGCCGGTGGCCGCGTGATGAGCGGCGCCGACGCCCAGGAAGCCGGCGAGGATCTGACCCTTGAGGGGATCCTGCGCGAGGCGGGGCTCGACCCGGCCGAGGTCTTCCACCAGCCGCGCCCGCAGACGCTGCACGACCGGATGGTTCAGGTTCTACGGCCCCATGCTCAACCGACCGGACGCGCCGTCGTCGAGTTCGAGGACAAGCCCGAGCAGGTCGGCGCATGGGTCAACGCCCTCGTCGGGCGTCCCATCGGCTTCGAGCCAACCTGGATCCGCATTATCCGCCCAGACCTCAGCCGCGGCGCGCTGTTCATCGTGCACTCGCCGCATCCCGACAACGAGGCCGAGCTGGTCGTCATTGCCGAGAAGGGCGTCCTGACCCGGCCGCTGATCGTGGACGTGTGCCGGTGGGCCTTCTTCGGTCTCGGTCTCGGCCGTGTCGTCGTCCGGATCCCGGCTGACCGGCCCGACCTCGCCGACCTCGCCCGCCGCGCCGGCTTCCAGTTCGAGGGCATCGCCCGCCGGTTCTACCGCGGCACCCTCAACGCGCAGATCTGGGCCATGACTGGCGCCGAGTGCCGCTGGCTGGCGCCCCGCTCGTCCACCGCCCCGGTGTCCAACGCGCCCCCGCCCTCCAGCCTGAAGGTCCACTGACCATGGCGTTCCTCGACGCGCTTACAGGAAATGCGGCGACGACCGCCTTCAAGAACAATCAGCAGACCATCAACACGGGTCTGACGCAGCAGAGCACGGCTCTGGGCGACAACTACACCGCGGCCAACAACTACTTGCTCGGGCAGGGCCTCCCTGCTCTCGGGCAGGGGTTCGACACCGGCCGCACGAACCTGGGCACTGGGTTCGACATGTCACGGACCGACCTCAACCAGGGCTACAGCACCGGCCAGGGCGCGCTGACCTCGAACTACGGCAATGCGCTCGCCTCGTTGGGCCAGGGTCGCACTGACCTCAACAACAACTATGCTGCTGGCCGCGACGCGCTCAACCAGAACTACGGCCAAGCCAGAACCGACCTCGGCACGCAGTACGGCCAGACGCAGGGCTATCTGGGGCAGGCGACAGCGAACTATCAGCCGGTCATCAGCCAGACCGCCAACTCGCTCGGGCAGTACCAGAACGCCATCGGCGCCAACGGGCAGGCGGGATCGCAGGCCGCCGCCGCCGCGTTCCAAGCGGCACCCGGCTATCAGTACGCGCTGGATCAGGCACTGGGCTCCGTGCAGCGGTCAGCGGCGGCCCGTGGCGGGCTGGCTGGCGGCAACGCCACGTCGGACATCCTGAATACCGCGAACGGCTTAGCTTCGCAGGGCTACCAGCAGTACATCTCGAATTTGCAGAACAGCGTCGGGATCAACCTGCAGGGCATCCAGGGCCAGAACGCGGCGCTGACCAATCAGGGCAACGCCAGCCAGTCCTACGGCAACGCGCTGGCGAACGTCGACACCAGCCTCGGCAACGCGCTCAACGGCAACTTCATGGGCTTGGGCAACGGGCTCGCCGGCCTCGATCAGTCCGCTGCCGGGATCTACCAGAACCTCGGCAATGCGCTGAACACCAGCAATGTCGGCCTTGGCTCCGGTCTCTCATCCCTCGACACCGGGTTTGGCACGAACATGTCGAACCTCGCCACAAGCCAGGGCTCCGGGACGCTCGGCGTCTACGGTCAGGCTGGCACCAATCTGATGAACCTGGGCAACCAGGAGTCGAACGCGATCAGCAACGCGACCAAGCTCTACGTCGACAACCAGAACAATCAGGCCAAGAACCAGATGGCGGCCAGCAGCAACTTGCTCGGCACGCTTGGCGGTCTCGGTCAGAGCTTCATCGACGGCGGCGGCATCAGCGGCCTCAAGAAACTCTTCAGTGGGCTTTGACGCATGTCCGCCTCAGAATTCTACCAGATCTTCTCAGGGTTCGGTCGCGGTTTGCGCGACCAGCAGGACCGCGAGGACCAGAAGGGCGCTCTTGGCCGGCTCGGTGAGCAGGTCCAGGCTGGCGACTACTCCGGGGCGGCTGGGACGGCGTTCAACGGCCTGCGGGATCCACAGACCGCCATCGGCTTGCTGAAACTCGGCGAGGCTCAGCAGCAGCGCAAGCTCACGGCCGCGGCGGATGCAGACTTCGCTCAAGGGTTCGGAGGGTTCGGCGTCGGTGGCCCTGTCGGCGCTCCGGGCGTCCCTCTCGCCCCGGCGCCGGGCGTGCCTTCGTTCCTCGATCAGGCCGGGCCGCAGGGGGACTACCTGACCGGGTTGTTCAAGCGGGAGTCGAACAACAACACCATGGCCCAGGCGCCGACCTCCTCGGCGCGGGGTCTCGGCCAGTTCACGAAGGACACCTGGAACGGCGTCGCGCAGAAGTACCCGGATCTCAGCCTCACGCCCGTGGGCCCCGGCACGGACGGCCGCACCGATCCGGACCAGATGATCCGCGCCACCAAGGCGCTCACGAGCGAGAACGAGGGCTTCCTGAGCCGCGCGAACCTGCCGGTCACGGATGCCACCCGGTACGCCTTGCACTTCCTCGGCCCTGGTGGCGGTGTGCGCCTCGTCGGCGGCACGATGCGCAACCCCGACGTCCCGGCCGCGTCCTACGCCAGCCCGCAGGCGGTCGCAGCCAATCGCAACGTGTTCTTCAACCGCGACGGCACGGCCAAGTCGGCTGGGCAGGTCATGAACGACTTCGCCCGCAGCTTCGGCGGCGGCGGTGGTCGTGGCGGTCAGCAGGCGCCTGCCCCGCAGGTTGCGAGCGCGGATCCCAGCTTCGCGCCGCAGATGGCGACGGCGCCCGTGCAAGGCTTGAACCCCGGGCGGCCGCAGCAGGCCACCCCTGCCCAGCGTCCGGTCCAGTTCGCGGACGACGAGGCGCAGACGCAGGCGCTCGAACAGCAGATGGGGATGGTCCCGCGTCAGGCTGCGACGGACCCGCAGGCCGACATGCCGGCGCCGAACGCGCAGCCTGCGCAGTTCCGGATCCCGCCCGGCCCGCAGCAGGCCATGCCGGGATCGATCGCGGCTCTTCCCGCCGGTCTCAGCAGCCCGCAGCCCCGTGATCCGATCCAACCCCCTGCGTTGCCACAGCAGCCCGTGCCGGCCCTGCCCGTCTCGGGTGGCGCACCCGGCCGCGTCATGGCGATGCCGGGGGATGGCCCGGTGCCTGTCGCGCAGCCTGTCGTCGCCTCGCCGGTCGACCGGGCGTTCTCGGCGCAGGCTAACTCCATGGCGCAGTCGCCGCTCGGGCAGCGCATCCCCATGCTGATGCGGGCGGTTGCCAACCCGAACCTGTCGGACGGGCCGCGCCAGATCGCGCAAACCATGCTCAAACAGGCGCTGGAGGAGACTGCCGCGCCGCCGGCCGTGCGTGAATTCCTGTTCGCTCGCGCCAACGGCATGACGCAGGCAAACAACCCGGGCGAGTATGCCCGCGAGAAGCTCCGGGATCCCGGCGCCGACCTCCAGGCCCAGATCCGCGCTCGTGAGGCCGAAGGTCTTCGTCTCGGCATGCAGCCGGGATCGCCCGAGCTGCAGAACTACGCGCTCGGCTACAAGCCCGAGAAGGACAAGGGCGCCGACCTCACGGCCGAGACGAACGCGCGGCAGGCCGCCGCCGTCCGGTTCGGGCTGCAGCCCGGCACGCCGGAGTTCCGATCCTACGTGCTCACAGGCAAGGAGCCGACCGAGCGGGACGAGGGCGCCAAGATCACGTCTCAGATCGCCGCGCGCCGTGAGGCGGCAGCCGGTCTTGGCCTTGTCGAGGGCACGCCGGCCTATCGCTCGTTTGTAGGTGGCGGGAAGATCGGCGCGGACCGGGACATGTCCGCTGGCGACAAGAAGGCTATCGACACGGCCGACAACGCGGTGCTTTCGGCGCAGGCATCCATTGGCATGCTGGAACAGGCCAAGGATCTGTCGGCCAAAGCCTACGCCGGACCGCTGGCGAGCGAGCGCGGCAAGGTCATGAGCCTGCTCCCTGGCAACGAGGCTGGGCAGGCAACGCTTGAACTCGACAACCTCGTAACGACGAACGCGCTCACCAACCTGAAGAGCATCTTCGGCGGCAATCCGACCGAAGGGGAGCGCAAGATCCTCCTCGACGTGGCGGGCTCCTCCAGCCTGCCGCACGCTCTGCGGGTGAAGGTCTACCAACGAGCGATCGACGCCGCGAACCTGCGGATGCAGCAGAACGAGACCCGGGCGGCTCAGATCCGGGAGGGCACCTATTACCGCCCTGGCTCGGGTCCCGCCGCCGCGCAGGGTGCGGTCGCTAGCGGTCAGAGCGGCGCCCCCGCGCTGCCGTCACCGTCACCCTCGAACCGCCCCGGTGCGGTCGCCCCGGCGGCCCGGTTTCAGCAGCTCATGGGCTCTGGGATGACCAAGGATCAGGCTTACCAGCAGCTCCACTCGGAAGGTTACTGACATGGCGGCAGGCGTCGCATTCGATCCCGCCGAGTTCGCCGCGTTCAAGTCGGGGCTGGCTGCGCCCGCGCAGGACGCCGCCCTTGTTGCGGACGCCTTCGACCCGGCCGAGTTTGCGTCGTTCAAGGCGTCGCGGCAGAAGCCGGCCACCTTCGCGGATCGGTTCGGCAGCGGCCCGATGGCGTCCACCCTGGACACCTCGACGCCGGAGGGGTCGGCGCTGCGCCGGACGGCAGACGAGCGGCTGATTGGGAAGCCGTCTCTGGAAAACCAGATCGACGCTGGCCTCTTCCGTGGTGCGAACGCCATCGGCCTGAACCTGCCGCGGAATGCCATGGCGGGCATCGAGGCGCTGCGCTCAGGCAAGTCGTTCGGGGACAGCTACCGCGAGGTCTCGGACATCGAGGACGCGCTGGCGCGGCAGTATCCCAAGACGGCGGTGGCCGGGACCGTGGGCGGTATCGTCGGTGGTGCGTATGGGCTGCCTGCCTTCAAGGCTGCGGAGGGTGCGAACCTCGGCATGCGAGCCCTGGCGAATTTTGGGACCGGGCTCGGGTATGGCGCGGCCTCAGAGTTCGCGGACAGTAAGGATTTCACGCGCACTGTGACGGCCGGCTTGATCGGTGGCGGACTTGGTGCTGCCGGCGGCGCGATCATCGAAAAGGCCACTCCCGTCGTCTCGCGCCTGTTCGCCCGAAACGCACCGTTCCGCGGGAGCGATGGCGCTCTGACAGATCAGGCGACGGCGGCCCTGCGCGAAGCCGGGATCGACCCAGCCGCCATCACGCCCGAGCTGGCGCAGCACATTGAGACGACGTTCGCGGCCAAGGGGCCGTCGGCAGCCGCGGCGCGCGAGGCGCAGGCGGCTGAGTTTGGCCTGCCGTTGTCCCGAGGGCAGGCGACGGCCGATCCGCAGGCGCTGGCGCAGGAAGGTCGAGCCCTCGCGGGTCAGTCCGGCCCGCGGGCGCAGCAAATCGGCGAGGAGTTCGGGGCGCGGCAGGCCGATGCCTTGGCGGCGAACCGTGACCGTTTCCTCGGCATGGCGGCCGGGACGTTCGACCGGCTGGAAAACCCGCAGCAGGCCTACGAAGCCGTGGCGGATCGAGCCCGGCAGGCTGTCCAGGCCGAAGCCGAGCGAGCCAGCGTGGCGCAGCGCGGGCTTGATGACGCCCTGCGGGGCGTGCGCGGCCGAGGCGATGCCGATGCTCTCGACGGGGCCACGGTGGCGGCGCAGGGTGTGCGAGACGCCGCCGCGCAGGGCAAGGCCGGATACCGGGCCGCCTATGACGACGTGGCAGCCTACCCCCACCAGTTCGACCCGGGCGCCCTCGACAAGCTGGGCGGGCGTGTCCGCAGCCGTCTCGGCGCCGACGTGCCGCTCGACGATAGGCTGACCCCAGCCGCCACCCGGGCCATCGCCGACCTCGACGCCGTGCCACAGATCTTCGGTCTTCAGCCGGGCGAGGGGCCGAACCTCCAGCAGGTCGACCAGCTTCGGAAGCGTCTCGGTGCCCTGTACGGATCAACGGCGCAGAACCCGACGGATCGGCGGGCCCTCGGCCGGATCATGGAGGAGTTCGACAACCACCTGTCCGACGCCGCAGGGGCAGGTCTCCTCAACCGACCGTCCGCTAGGGCCCCAGATCTGGCTCAGGACGGCTTTCCAGGCTTTGCGGCTACGCCTGCTCCGGCCACGCTTTCGGCCGCTGGTGGGGCCTCTGCGGGCAAATCTGAGCCCTTGACCCACTACCTCGCTCGGAACGGCGGGATCAGGCTCGACGACGACGCCCGTGCTGCCGATCTCGGTCGGGTGATGACCCCGTTCGGGCCGCTCGGGCGGAAGGCTGGGCGCCCCATCGAGGATTTCCGCGATCAGCTCGCGTCCGAGGGCTTCCTGCGGCCGGACAGCGCCGACGGCATGATCTCCCGCCGGATCGGAGACGAGGTTCACGACCTGATCGGGTTGGAGCGTTCGGGGCAGCCGGTCTACCGCCTCTCCGATCTGTCCCGTGGCGGTGCTCCTACCGATGCCGGCAGCCGTGTCGCGGATCAGAGCGCGGCCTACGCCGAGCGGCTGGCCCCCTTCCGGCAGCAGGTTGTCGACGATCTTGCCTCCGTCGGCGTCCGGCCTCGCGACATGGATCCGGGGCACCTAGACGACGCGGCGCAGCGGCTGTTCCGCGGGGAGCATGACACCGGGGCCGATGCCTACGAAGCGGCCGTGCTCGGCCGTGAAGCTGCTGGCAGCCGTGGTCCCGCTCAAGCCCCTGACGCGGTCCCTTTCGACGGCCCCACAGCCGCCCCGACGTCCGACTCTCTGCCGATCGGCGACACCGCCCCCCTGGAGGCGATGCAGCGGGCCCGCGGCCTGTTCCGCGAGTACCAGCAAACCTTCAAGCCTCGCGCTCCCGGCGACACGGCTGGCGCGAACCTCCGGCGCATCGTGGAGCGCGACGCCTCGCCCAACGAGGTCGCCGCGATGCTGTTCGGCTCACCTGGATCCGGCAGGGTCACGGGCGGCCAGATGCAGACGCTTGCTCGGCTGCGCGAGGCGGTCGGCGCCGACAGCGAGCCGTGGCAGGCGGTGCAGCGCGGCCTCATCGCCCGGCACCTTGGGGGCGAGGGGCGCGACCTGTCTGACCGACTGCGATACCTGACGCAGGGCGAGGGGCGGGGGTTGATGTCCTTCCTGTCACCGGAGCAGCGCAGCGGGCTCGGGCAGCTCGTCGTCGCGGCACGACAGGCTGAGAACGCCCGGACACCTGTCCCGTCATGGGCGGCCGACCTGGAGCGCAGCGGGTTCGACCCCAATGCCATCTCCCGCAGCCTGTTCGGTTCCTCCGGAACCCTCGGCGCCAAGCCCGGCGCCGTCGCTGAGGTGCGGGCGGCCAAGGCGTTCCTCGGCGCGGACGGCCAAGAGTGGGCGGGGCTTCGGGAGGCAGCCGTACAGCGCCTCATGGATCCGGCGATGCCCGCCACGAAGATGATCATGGGCCTGCGCGACTTCACCGATGGCGCCGGCAAGGGCGTGGCCTCGACGTTGTTCTCGCCGGAGGAGTTGGGGCACCTGCGCCGGTTCGCGGGCGCACTGCAGGCCACGGTACGGCCGGACGGGACGATCAAGCCCGGCGCGGCCGGCGAGGCGGGCCGCAAGGCCGTGGCCAAGGCCATGGACCTGATCGCGGGCGCCATCGCCTTCAAGGTCGGCGGCATTGGCGCCGCGGCCGGGGCCTACGGTGCCAAGGTCGGCACGCGGGCAGTTATGGGCGGGATCGGCGCCGCCACGGCCCGGCGGTCGTTTGAGAGCGGAGCGCCGCGGTTGCTGGCGCCGCCTCCGATGTTGCCGCTCGGGCAGCTCGCGGCTGGTGAGGGGCTGGCGCTCGGACAGCAGTAGCGGCGTCAGGTCGTGAGAACGGTGGCGAACACAACGCCGACTAGGAAGAGGGAAGCGACGACAGGGAAGGCTCGCTCGGACCAAGGGCGCCCCCGAGACTGAACGAAGGCATGGAGCAGAGTGTACGCGACGCCGATGCCTAGTCCCTCGGCGGCGAGGGCTGTGCCAAACAGATCAAGGCCGCTCGTGCTGGCGCTGCCCAAGCGGAGGTAGGCAAAAAGGGTGACGGCGGCGATATAGCCAAAAAGGCCAACTTCGTACTGCCACGTCGGCTTGCCGCGAGCCTTCTCGGTCCTGTGCCCTCGCCACATTAGCGCGAACCAGAACACCGTCACGATGGTGGCGGCGGCGATTGGCCCGATGAGCTTCGCGAGGGTCAGGCCGGCGTCCATACGCTCAAGATGGCGAGCGGCAGGGCGACTGTCGAGGTAGCCGGTCCGCACCCTTGGGTGCACAGGTGTGCACAGAACATCTTCGAGCGTTTCCGAGCAGAAGCGAACCTCCGAGAGCGTCGGCGCTGCTCCGGCCTGCTGCGTGTTGTCTTGATCGGCTTCGGCTTGGCGATGACGTGGAGGCGGCAGAAAGACGGCTGCGTCTAACCGAGGGACAGCAGGACACAGCAAGACCCAGCAAAAAACGGCACCGCTGCGGTAAGAAGAACGGTAGCGGGAGGAATATCACACCT
>NZ_JAKSYP010000296.1:0-374 GCF_022829625.1 Methylobacterium sp. E-046
AACGCCAATCCGGCGCCTGCGGTGATCACGCGGCTGTCCGATCTGCGCCACGTCAAGGTGAACACCGGCTTCCTGGAGATGACCGGCTTCACCCGCGATGCCGTGATCGGACGCAGCGTCTACGAGGTCGACGTGCTGGCCGAGGCGCGCAACCGCGACCTCGGGATCGCCCGCCTCAAGGAGGGCAGCACGATCCCGCAGATGGAGGCGTGCCTCGGCCTGCCGGAGGGCGGGAGCCGGTTCGTCATCGTGGCCGGCCAGCCCATCGACATGGGCGACGAGCCCTGCATGCTGTTCACCTTCGCCGACCTCGAACTGCGCCGGAAGGCCGAGACGGCGCTGCGTCAGAGCGAGGCGCGCTTCGCTAAGGCGTT
>NZ_JAKSYP010000297.1:0-301 GCF_022829625.1 Methylobacterium sp. E-046
CCTCCTGCACCAGCACCTGCGCCTTCTCGGCCTCCTTGATGCCGATCTGCTGCATCATGCCGACCATCGGCGCGGCCATCGAGCGGAGCGTGGCCGCGCGGTCCCCCGTCATCTGGGCCACCGTCTCGCGGGCGACCTGCAGACGGGCGGGATCCGGCGCCGCGGTGGGATCTGGTTGAGCCAGCACGGCTCCCGGCCGCACGATGCAGAGGGCGAAGACCAGGGTCGCGAGGCGCATGCGCAATCCAGTCGCAACGGGTACGCGGGCCGGCGCCGTCGCCGCCCCCTCTCGCGGCACCAC
>NZ_JAKSYP010000008.1:0-9440 GCF_022829625.1 Methylobacterium sp. E-046
GCCAGTGCGTGCTGGTCGTACGGCTCAGCGACCCCGCCGAAACCCCACGGCCCGCCCCCGAACCCGGATCCGTCGCCCAGCCGGCTGTCAATCCGCGAGCCGCCCAACGCGACAGCGTACGCGGGCCCCGCCTGCGCACGCTGTCGGGTCTGCACCTGTCCCTCGTCCATGGCGCTGCTCGGGCGGCGCTGCTCCCCGGGCCCGGTGCCGCGGCCGGAGGGATCGACATCACCGGCACCGCGCGTCGGCTGGAACGGGTTGAGGCCCATCGTCGGGGCAGGGATTGCCGCCTGAGGGTCGAACCCCTGCGGCGCCTGACGAAGCCGATCCAGCAAGCCCGCGAGATCGAAGCCGCCGAGGTCGCCGAGGAAAGAGGGACCGCCGCTCATCGGTGCGTCCTGATGTTCGAGGATGAGGAGGAGGCACCGCTGGTCATGCTGACCCCGCAGAGCCGCACATGGCGCCGAGGACCGTGATCCGTTCGCCGGCTTGGAGCTGAAGCTGTTCGAAGGCCTGCAGAAGCCCGGCGAGGTCATGGGCCGTGCCGGTACCGCTCTCCAGGATCCACGCGGCCTGTGCGCTCACGGCCTGCAGAGACCGGAAGCTCAAGGCGGCGTTGGCGCAGGCGACCGCGATCCGCTGCTGCAAATCGGTCGGCACCGCGTCGTCGGCCGGGACGGCGGGCGGCATCAGTTCGAAGGCGTCGGAGCGTTCCATGGTGCGCCTCCTCAAGCTGCCGCGCGGCGCTTGCCGCGGGTCTGAGGTTTCGTGACGCTAGTTCGTAACGGCTCCGGCTCCTGCGGGATCATGGACTGCAGGGCATGGGCGAGGAGGCCGACAGGAGCACCGTGGCCGCCCTGGTCGCCCGACATCGCCGCGAGCAGGTCGCCGAGCCCAGCCGGAGGCCCGCCATGGTCGGAGCCCGAGGGATCCCGAACAATGATCGTCAGGCGCGGAGGCTCAGCAGGAAGCGCGGCCGGCGCGGATCCGCCTGACGACCCGTCCCTGCCCTTCTTCCGGCCCTTCGCCGCGAGCCGAGCGGCCTCGTCCGTGGCCTTGCCGTAGTCGACGCCCAGGAGATCACCGAGACCGATCGGGCCCACAGCATCGGGCTTCCGGTCCGCCACCTCCTGCGCGATCAGGCCGATCTGGGTTCGAGGCTCGCCGCGGTAGTTGTAGCTGTAAATGGTCTGCCCATCCTTCAGCTCGCCCACGGGGCGGATGTTCTCTTTCATCCGCTCATCCGACGCGAACAGGCCCTTGATCAGACCGCCGCCGAGGGTCGCGCCGCCGCCCGTGCCGAGGCCGAGCAGGCTGGTGCCCAGGCCGAGGATCGACTGCATCGGGCTCACGCCTGAGGTCTCTGTGCGCTGGGTCCCCTGAGAGACCTGCGTTCCACCCTGGCTACCAATCGCCAACGGATAGCTCGCGTACTGGCTCAGCGCCTGCCACGGCGTCTGTTGCTGCTCCTGGAAAAGCTGCTGCGCGGCTTCCAGACCCTGCTGCGCCTGCGCCTGCTGAAGCCCGCCGACCTGCAACAGGTTCGAGGCCGGCGCATACCGGAGCGCGTCCACGGACGGCAAGAGCCCTGCGGCTTGGTTCGCGGCGCTGAGCCCCTGCTGACCCGCACCGATGAAGCCCTGCGCCTTCGTCACCCCGAGGTTGCTGTTGAACTGATCGCCGCCCAACACCTGACCGAGCACGCCGGCCTGAGCTGCCTGCTGAGCCTGCCCGAGGCCGGCACCCGCGAGGCGCTGAGAGTTGTTCGTGGACTGCACGCCGCTAATCGCGTTCGTGATCCCGAGCCCGGCGCTCGATGCGGCCTGCCGCGCGGCGTCAATCTGGCTGTTGGCCGAAAGCTGGTTCTGTCGCTCCTGATTGTATTGGCCTGCATACAACGCCGTGTTGGTGTCGTTGACGGCTTTGGTGGTTGCTCCGGCGAAGTTGCCTGACCCATACCGGCCCGAGGCCGCATAGGCTTCCTTGACTGCGTTGGCGGCGTTGCGACTGGACGTGTCGACCAACGCATTCATGTACGGATTGGTCGTCGGATCGAGGTAGTCGCCGCGGGCCACGCCCGACAGGTTCGTCTCGGCGTAGCTCGGGAGCTGGCTCCTGTCGTAGAGCGCCTGCAACTGCGGCTGGGTCGTGAGATCCCGCGAGCCGTTCATGAACGCGTTCGCGGTGGTGTTGATCGGGTTGTTGGGATCCCCGATCCGGTCCGCCAGCCCCGACAGCCGGGCCGTGCTCGCCTCAGGCACCGCCGCCAGCATGCCGAGGCCCTGCTGCGTCGTGGGGCTGATCCCGTTCGATCCGAGCACACTCTGCAGGTACGCCGTGCCGAGGCCGCCAGCATTATCGGCCGCGGCTTGGTCACGGGTGGACTGGATGCCGGCCGACTGGTCCGTGCTGAAATCCGCGACCCGAGGGCCTTGGTAGATCTGCGACCCGACGCCGGAGTCGTAGAGGGTCTTAGCGTCGGTCAAACTCTGCGTGAGGCCGGGAATAGCCGGATCCCACGGGGTTTTGGTCGCGACCTGCGTGCTGTTGGTGGTGCTGGACTGTCCGCCGCCCATTCCCGGCATCGTCAAAAATCCTTCACAAGCGCAATGAGAGGACGGGCGCGGTAGCCCGGAAACACGCGCTCCCAGCCGGGCCGGCCGCACAGGCGCACGGAAGCCGCGCCGACATGGCGGGCCCAAGCCTCGAAATCGGGGACGACGTGCCGCCAGAGGGCCAAGGCCCGGCCGCCCGCGGCGCGCAACTCGCACGCAATCGAGCCGTCAACCTGACGCGGGAAGTGAGCCACGGCCGCCGCCGGGATGTTTGACGGCACGGTGCTGCCGTCCACGATGATGATGAGGACGCTCGTACCGGCCATGCAGTCGAGGAACAGCGACTCCGGCGACATGTCACCAACGGACCGCGCACATGCCCGGCGCAGATGCCCCTCAGCCTGAGGCCAGAGCGTCGCGACGTGCTCGGTCGGCACAGGGACGAGAGCGACGCCAGTCAAGCGCGGGGTCGGAGCGTTCACCGTCACGCCCCCTCAGGCAGCGGCGGGTCGCCGAGCTGATGAAAGGCCGTCAGGACGCGGCCGGAGGCTTCCAGGCCCTCATTGAGCACCTTGGCGCGGGCCATGGCCTCAACGACGGGGCAATCCTCCTCGACGCGGCGGATCAGGCCGTCCAAGTGATCGCGACAGGCCCGTAGGCCGAAGGCGAGATCCGAACGCGCCTGCTCACGGGTCAGAGCCGGATAGGTGACGGGCCCCGAGACAGCGCCGGACTGCGGCGCACTCGCGCGAGGCGTGAGGGTGTGAACCTCGCCCATCAGGCGGCAACCTGTAGAGCGGTGGAGGTTGCGGACGGCGCCGGAGGCGGCTCGTCGGGACGAACGACCGAGGCCAAGGCCCGGCGCATGAAGGCCGAGACGTTCACGCCCGCCCGCGCAGCGCTGGCCTCAAGCGCAGCATCCAAGGCAGGATCAGCGCGGAAAATCCGGGTGCGGGTCAGTGTTCCGGTTCGCATGGCGTCCTCTCACGGCTAGCGAGAGAGTAACGCGCGAGCGGCCAAAATGTAATACCGCGGTACTTTCCGTATCTTACTTCAAAATCCGTAATGTTCCTGGGATCGATGAATTGCGTCTACTTCTCCCAATCTTTTTTGTGCAGCGGCGCGCGACGGGTCTGGTCCGAGTAAGCGGAGAGGTTGGTCGGGTCCAAAAGGATGGCTCCCAACCGCTCGCCAGTGTTGGCTGCCGTCCACAAGGCAAAATCCTCTGGCTTCACGTCCTCGACAGATGTCTCAAGCAAATACGGCGGCGCCGAAAGGGCTCGGTCAATCACGGCCTGGATGGCATAGTGGGCAGCAACACGGGTCTTTTCATTCGCAAGCCATTCATCACCGCCGGCTTTCTCGTAAGTCATCAGTAGGCGGCCAATGACATCAAGAATATCCCACGATTGGCGAGATACCTTGCTGGAACCTAGCAGCTTATTGGCATCTCGGGTGTCCACAACACTGCCGATAGCCTTCTCGCCGACATCGCTGATTGAGTATCCCGAGGCATTGGCCGTATCGACCAGCAGATTATAGGTGCGAGAGTTGACCCGGATCGTCACGTTCCGGAACTCGCCGTCAGGAATGTGCTCGCGAGGCGCGCGCTTGCGCCTTTTCACCTGATCTTCCTGCTCGGCCACTGGTAGCCCCCGATTTAACTTCCTTATCACTGATATGCCCGGAATAGTGCCCGTGACAAGAGGGGCTGCTCCGACAATTCCCGGCAGATGCAGGCGCGCTCCACCTTGACGCCACGGTCATCCATCCTAAAATGCTTATCACGAGCTTTCCCGTGATAAGATCCGGGTTAGGAGGCCACCATGACGAGCGAGAACACCGAACTGTACGGGGTCACGATCGAGAAGGACGCCGCGCGCCGTGCGCTGCGCATGGGGCGCGACAGCTTCGATGCTGCGGTGAAGGCGGGCGAGATCCCGAGCGTTCGGGTCGGCAAGCGCCACAAGATCCTCGGGGTGCCGTTCCGCCGGATGCTCGGCCTTCCAGAGCAGGCGCCGCAGCCCGAGCCCATCGCCGCCTGACTCCGCGAGATCGGCGGGGCGCTCCCCCGTCGTGCCGGAGACATCCGCGCCGAGCCGGCCGGCGCAATGATCAGCAGGACCACTGAAATGCGAAAGACCCGCGCGACGTCGCGGGGCGCAACATCGGCGGGTCTCGGAAATGCGTTCTTGGCAGCACGCACCGAGACATATGCCAGCGTAAGCGCTCCCCGGCAAGATCTACACCTCGCCCGACGCTTCGGTTTGCCGCCGGCTACGGCCGCGGTGATTGCCGAACTGGCGTTTCCCCAGATCGACACATGGAGGGCGCGAGCATGATCGCGGCTGCCTCCCCCATCCACACCGCTACCATCAACAACGTCTCGGTCCGCTTCTTCCGCGGGCCGACCGATGGCCCCGACATGCCGTGGCACGTCCACGAGGAGTTGCTGGCGGCACTGACCCTGCCCCGCGACCTGCGGCGCATCCTGAAGGCCGCGCTTTTGAAGCACTGGAAGGAAGCCTGCCACACGGTCGAGGCCGACGGCGAGCCGGTGCTGATCGCGCCGCACTTCGTCGCCCAAGGCCTGATCGGCATGGCGCAGGACATCGGGAAGGGCGTCACCACGACGCCTGACCTTGTTGACCGCGAGTATGCCCGTGCCGGGGTCGGCGCGATGAACGCCCTAACGGCGCACCTGCCGGACGCGCAAGATCGGTTTGCTTGGGCGATGCAGGCGTTCCGCACTCAGGGAGGAGCCGAATGACGCCTCGCCCGATCCCTGAGAGCGTCCGCGCGCTCCTGCCCCTCTGCGGAGCCCCAAACGATCACGAAGCCCTCGGCGCCTGCCGGGGCATCGGCCGCAAGCTACAGGCTGCTGGCCTTGATTGGCATGCGTTGGCCGCCGCAATCCCGGCCGGCGCAGACGACCGTGAATTGTCCCGCCAGCGGGACAAAGGTTGCGGCGCCGCAACTTCTGAATTTTCGCGGCGCCGCGAAAAAGCAACCGGTGCCGGTTGGATCCGCCCGTTCGACACCTACTCCTGGCGGCGGGCCTTCACGCCGCAACAGGAGTCCGAGAACCGATCGCGGGTGCGGTTCTGCCAGGACCGGGCATGGCGCCTGACGGAGTGGGAGCGCGGGTTCCTCAACAACGTGGCCCGGCTGCGCGGCAACTTGTCGATCCGGCAGGCTGACCGGCTCGCGGAGATGACCGATCGCCTCGACATGGAGGTGCGTCGCGCATGCTGAACCTACAGCACGCCGCATCCTGTCTTCCTGGCGGGCGTGTGATCAGCGGCGGGGTCTCCTTCCAGGGCATCGGGCACCGGACGGGCGACATGTCCGCCCGGCTGCTCCCAGATCCCGACGCGCGCAACGGCTACGTCGTGACGAGCTTCGCGGGGGACGACCCGCTGATGCTCCGCGACTACGTGGATGAGCGGTGCGGGCTGCCTCGCTGGGAGGATCGCACCCGCGAGCGGGAGAAGCACGTCGACCCGCGCGAACTGGCCCGTCAGGAACGCGCCCGCGAACAGCAGCGCCTTGCCCGTGAAGCCGAAGCCGCGATCAAGGCCGAGCGCGTGCGCCGGATCTGGGATGAGGCCGAGCGTGATCCGAGGAACAGCCTCGTTGAGCGCTACCTGAACCAGCACCGGAAACTGGACCTACCGGCCTCCGTCTGCGGGCACGCAGTGCGCTTCCATCCCCGCGGCCCGTGGGAGAACGAACGCGCACCGCTGATGCTGTGCGCCCTACGCGACATCTACACCAACGAGGTGGTCGGCCTGCACCGGACCCGCCTCGATCCCGACACCGCGGGGAAGGTCGGCAGGAAGATGCTCGGCCGAGCCGGTGGCGCCGCGATCAAGCTCACTGCTGACTCCGAGGTAACGATGGGTCTAGCCCTCGCCGAGGGCGTGGAGTCCGCGCTCGCCGGCATGGTGCTCGGCCTCGTGCCGATGTGGGCCACCGGCGGCGTCGGTGGGATCGCGGCCTTCCCCGTCCTGTCCGGCGTCGAAGCCCTGACCGTCTGCGCCGAGACCGGCGCGGCCAGTGAGGCGGCTGTGCAGCAGGTCGGCGAGCGGTGGGCCGCTGCCGGACGCGAAGTCGATGTCGTGGCACCCCGCACCGGCTCTGACCTGAATGATGCTCTGATGATGGAGACGGCCCGATGAAGGTGCGGCCGGAGCAGCCCGAGACGATCTATGACCGCAAGCGGTTCGGCGGGCCCCGTGCCGTAGGTTCCGATCCGGGCGCCGACGCGGCCTTGTTCGGCTTCACCTTCGACGGCGACGCACCTCCCGACCCACCGCACTACCTCATCAAAAACCTGTTGCCCGCTGAGGGCGTGGCGATGCTCGGCGGGCAGTCCGGTGCGGGCAAGACGTTCACCGTCGTCAATCTGGCGATTTCGCTGGGAACGGGAGAACCGTTCTTCGGTCGTCGCGTCGTTGAGCGTGTCGGAACGCTGATCTTTGCAGCCGAGGGCGCCGGCACGCTGGCCGCTCGTGTCGAGGCCGCCCGTGCTGTCCTCCCGAACGGAGACCGCCTGCCAATCGCCTGGATGGGCGCAGTGCCGAACCTTGCCGATCCTGAGGAAGTGAAGGCGCTGCAACCCAAGATCCGCGCCATTGATGCCCGGATGCGGGAGCAGTTCGGTGTCCGCCTCGGGTTAATCGCCATCGACACCATGGCCGCGGCTTTTGCCATGAAGGACGAGAACGACGCCGCCGAGGCGCAACAGGTGCTCCGCCACATGCGGATGCTGGGCGAGCCGATCGGCGCCCTCGTCCTGCCTATCCACCACTACGGCAAGACCGAGGAAACCGGGCTACGCGGATCCTCCGCTTACCGCGGCGGCGCTGACGCGGTGCTCAGCATTCTGGCCGACCGGAACCAAGTCACGGGTGAGGTGACCACCCGCTCACTCAACCTTGCCAAGAGCCGGTGGGCCGAGGAAGGGCCCATCGCCGCGTTCGCGCTCCGCTTCGTGCAACTCGGGACGGACGAGGACGGCGACGCCTACGGCGCCTGCGTTGTTGAGCCGAAGCTGGACGAACCCCCACCCTCGACCCGCAAGGCCCCGGCCAAGGATCCGCTCCCGATTGTCGCTCTGAAGGGTGCGTTCGACGAGACGCTGCTGACCCATGGCCGTGACGTCCAGGTCCGCGGTGCCGGTGAGACAGTCCGCGCCATCACCGTCGAGGAGATGCGCCCCGAATTCCGCCGCCGCTACGCCACCGCCGAGACCGACGGCGACAAGGCCGCCGCCACGATCCGGCAGGCCCTGAAAAGAGCCCTGTCCGCCTGCCCGAAGCACGGGTTCAAGACGGCCGCTTGGAACGGGGAGGAGTGGCTGTGGCGAGCGTAGCCGTGACATGCGTGACACCCGTGACAACCGTCAAATGTCACGCCTGTCACGCCCCCCGAGGCCGTGACATCCGCCGTGACATTGGGGGGGCCCCCTACTTCGTAGGGGCCCCTCCCTGTCACGCCTGTCACGCGGGGCTGATTTTTTCGAAAGGAGATTTCGAGCGTGACAAGCACATCAGCCGTTCCGGAGGCCGAATTTGTCCACTCGGGGCAGGTCTACTCGTTTGTTCGGATAGACCCCCATCAATGCCGAGATGGCCGAAGCATCACGCTCGACGTCTACCAGACACGATGCGCCCATTGCGGCGAGCCGTTCGAGGTGAAGATCGGCACCCCAACCGGCCGGCGCTGGCCCACGCGGCGCTGCGTCAAGCACCGCCGCCCTGGCAGCAAAGCGTAGGTCCCGCAGATCACCGATTGGATGGACGGGTCGGACATTTCGGATTTTGTCCATTTCATCCGGTTTGTCCGGCAAGGGGCAGCCGATGAGCGCCGCCTCTGACGCATGGGGTCCATGGGATCCTGCAATCAGCGACGCAGAGCGTGCGGCCCGATGCCGGTGCCTGCGAAGCATTGCGCACCTGACGCTCGGACCCCGTAGCAACGCCCTCGCCGAACACCTGCGTCTCGCTGAGCGCGATCCTTCGCACCTGCCGCTCGCTCTGACCGCCCTGAACAGCCTCGCCGGGCTCGACCTCCGTCACACGGTCGCGAGCTATGGCGCAATCAACCGCCCCCGCACCTGAAAGGAGACCACCATGCTCATCAACGTCTGCAGCAAGCTCATCAACACCGCTCAGGTGCTCTGGATTGAGCCAGCACCCTCGACGCGCGGGATGCCGCGCAGCACCATTCACTTCACCAACGGCACGACCCTGACGGTAAGCGCTGATCTAGACTGGATCGCCAATCGACAGACCGCCGTCTTTCCAGCGCCTCCCGGCTATCAGGCAGTACGCGCCACCCCGCCGAGCCAGTCAGACGAGGATAGAAGCGTCGATTACGACACCCTTCCCGTTGTCGCCTTCCGATTTGATGGCGCATCGAACCTGTTGCTCGACCCGATCACTCCCGAGGGGACTTTAGGCGATTACTATGCGGTGATTGGACCGGATGGCCGCTGTTGGGACGTTGACCGCGAATACGAGAGCGTCGAGGCCTACAAGCAATCTTTCAGTCAGGACTGGGCCAACGACAAAGCTGTCTGGGCCGGCGAAGCAGCTTGAGGAGCCGCTATGTCCCGCGATCCCCTCGACATCGTGAGCGACCTCATCGAACGGCATGTTTCAGCCGAGGAGACCGCGCCGCCAGCGATCGGCATCGTCTCGGCTCTATCCATCCTCGTTGCTGGGGCAACCCATACTCCAGCGCCGGCTGCGCGCGCCGCAGCACGTCGTCGTCTTAAGGATGCCGCAACGTGGTTCGATGGGCGCCCTGCCCAGATCACTGCTCTGATCCGCGATATCGCCGCGATGGACATGCCCAACCGCGATCGCCGCAAGGCCG
>NZ_JAKSYP010000009.1:0-1798 GCF_022829625.1 Methylobacterium sp. E-046
CGGCCAACGTCATCGTCGCTGACGGCGAGGTCGCGGGTGCGGAGTTCGAAACCGCGCTGACCGGCGTGATGGCCAGTCCGATCCTGGAGAAGGGCTACGACGTCCTGATGCTGGAGGAGGCGCTGTACGAGGCGATCGGCCGGGCGCGCACCCGGGCCGGGCGAGCGGACAACCTGCGTCGGGTTGCGGCGATTGCCGGTCGGCCCGCAGAGCAGCGCGAGGGCGTGTTCCTCGTGGCGACCGATGTGGCTGATCACGACGGCATCGCCGAGATCGAGCACGTCGCGCTGGCTGAGATCGCCGCCGCCCTGCTGGTGGACAAGGCAGGATTGCTCGAAGCGGTGCCGGTTCGGTCGACGCGGCCGCACCGGCCGACGTGAGTCCGTCGTCGGTCAGCGGGGCGATCAGCAGCCAGAGCGCGCTGTGCTCTGGCCCGCCACGGCCGGCGGCGAGGGAGGGGGTCAAGGCGGTGTCGGTGACGTGTCCGCCCGAGGCGGGATTACCGTCGTGGCGGACAGAGCTTCGTCCGTCATCTCAGGGACCGGGTCTGCCGAGCGGGTCGCCGATCGCCTTCCGCCGGAACAGAATGCGCCAGCGCGGCCTCCGAGGCTCCGGCCGGCCGTGGATCCTGTGGCAGCGCTGGCAGAAGGCCGCGGGGTTGGCCTCCGGATCGTTCGAGGTGTCGTGGTCTCGAGGGGCGGCGGCTGGCCCCACGCGGGTTTGCCGGACACGGCTCGGGATGCCGGTTCCCATCCCCCGCTCGATCCGCCTGCCTCATCCGTCGCGCCGGCGATCGACCGCGGCGTTCCATCAGCGGCCATCGCCGAAGGTGGTAGATCATCCGCCGGTGCGGCCGTCCGCAGCCCGCGCGGCCGCCTTTGGCTCGGCCGCACCGGATCACGGCCGAGCGCTGCGCCCAGTCGATGGGAAAAGGCGGTGGTCGGGCCGGATCGGCAGGGTGGCGGCGGCGTGCCGGCGATGGTGGAAAAAGCGTAGCGGTGGGGCGCCGGTCAGGCTCGAACAGGGCCGCTTACCTGTGGCCGGCGCACAGCCCTGATCCTGCCGTCGCATGCCTGACCCGACCGCTCGCGCGGGCCTATCAACCCGCAAACTGGGCAAATGAGAGGGCGCATGGTGGGGGTCGCGGCGAAGACCCGGCTCGACGCCAGTCATTTCCGGCGTCGTCGGTGGACCCGCAGGGGAGCCGCGACAGCGCCCCGGCACCGCGACAAACGTGTCTGGCGCCGACGCGACGGCACCGTCAATGTGCTCCCGAAGCGGGCAATGCGCGCCCTGGTTGAGCAAACCTCCCAATCAGGCTGCATGTTCTTCAGCAGATCACGGGTTTGTGGCCTGATAAATTAGCTCTTAGCCCCCTATTTTATTCGGAAACATACGGAAACTCGTTGTCTGATAACGTTGTCTTCAGGCAACATGACCTGAAAACGTGTATCGAGGCGATATAATCCAATTGCGATTAGCCTGGCTTTCGCGCCATTTAGCCTCAAACGACGCGACAAGGTCGTTGGCACGTAAGTTCGCCGGCAAGATGCGGACAAAAACCAAGAACAATCGCGCGCCAGTCCGAACAACCGGACGACGCTGCGCTGTGGGTCTCGAAGAATTGGGGTTGTCGATGAGATTCCTGAAAAGCTCGCTGCTCGGGTCCGCCGCTGCCTTCGCGGCGGTCGGCGCCGCGCACGCCGCCGACCTGCCGGTCAAGAAGGCGGTTCCGATCGAGTACGTCCGCGTCTGCTCCACCTACGGCGCCGGCTTCTTCTACATTCCCGGCACCGAC
>NZ_JAKSYP010000015.1:0-687 GCF_022829625.1 Methylobacterium sp. E-046
TCAGAGGTTGTTGATGCGCACGGCGCAGCCTTCCACCTTCTGGAGGAACACGTCGATGTAGGTCAGTCCCGTCCCGGCTTCAGCGCGCAGGGTCGCGTTGACGGCGTCGATCCGGACGTCACCGCTCGGAGGCCGCGCCTGCAGATCGGCGATCACCGCGGCGAGTTGCAGGCGCTTGGCCGATAGAGCTGCCCGGATCGCATCGAGCCGGGCGCCCGACAAAGTCACCGCACGGCCCTCTCGCAGCAGCTCCGCCGCCATCACATCGAAGGCATCGGGCGCAGACGTGGCGCAGCGATCGGATCGCAGCGGAATGATCGTGCCTGTCACAGGGTGGGCTCCCCCACATCAAGGAAGTCGACGGCTACGCGAAGTCGGTCATGGAGCGCATCGTCGAGGCTAGTCCGCACGACGGCTTCCTCGCCCATGTCACCCATGACCTCAGCCCACTGCCCGCGCGGCCTCGCGCACTTGGCGCGTGGCGGCATCGACCTGCTCGCTCGCCCGGGCGATGGCCTCCATGCCGCCGGCGATCGTCGATACCCCATGCGCGGCCGTGTGCATGCTGCCCGACATCTCGCGCGTGACGGCAGACTGCTCCTCGACCGCCGCCGCGATCGCGGCCGAGACCTCGTCCAGCGCCCGGATCGTGCCCTGGATCGAGCCGATCGCGCCCACAGCCTCGCG
>NZ_JAKSYP010000016.1:0-436 GCF_022829625.1 Methylobacterium sp. E-046
TTCGGCAATCGTCGTCAGAGCTTTGCCGTGTCTGGCGCGACCGGCCCGCAATTCGGTAACTTTGTTGCGGCCAACGGCCTGCTCAGCACGCTCGACTTCTTCGGCACGGTTCGCGGCCGCCTCGGCTACGCCTTCGACCGCACCCTCGTGTACGGCACCGGCGGCTTCGCCTACGGATCGGGCAGCGCCGACCGCTCGTTCGGCGGCTTTGCCGGCAACGACAGCTTCCGCACCGGCTACGCGGTCGGCGGCCGCATCGAGTACGCCCTGCCCACCGACTCCTTCCGGAACTTCTCCCGCTCCTCGGCCGTCACGCTCAAGGTCGAAGGCCTGTACGTCAACCTCGACCGCAACACCCGCAACCAGGGCGCGTTCGTGATCAACGCCGCCTCCAACGTCCCGGCCTTCTACAGCCCGGTCGGCCGCCGCTCCGACG